>NZ_JAFCXG010000010.1:0-99375 GCF_049898185.1 Acinetobacter sp. 40AMC3-4 | reverse complement strand
CAGAAGTGAAACCTCTTAGCGCTGATGGTAGTGTGGGGTTACCCATGTGAGAGTAAGTCATCGCCAGCTCATTATTCGAAATCCCCCTCCGCCAAGGCAGAGGGGGATTTTTTTATGCGCAAATTTAAGTATTTCAACAATTATTAGTCGCGAAAGACTAGAAATTTAAAATCCAATTTGTATGTTTTTTAGTAAATCTGTGTTATAAAAAATAAAACGGCATAAAAATTGCTTATAAAACGGGATTTTCTATTAAGGGGGTAACAATGAGATTATCAGTGGGCATAAAAATTGCGAACTCGCTGTCATTAACTCCACAATTACAGCAAGCAATTCGGCTATTACAACTTTCAAGTCTGGAATTGGAACAAGAAGTTCAGTTGCAACTTGATAGTAATCCTCTATTAGAAAAAGTTGAAGAGCAAATTACCCTTGAAAGCTTATCGACAATTGAATCAAATAATGAAAATCACGATCTAACCAATGAACTTAATGCCGATCATCTGCCTGATGACTTACCTGTAGATACCGATTGGGATGATGTTTATACCCATCAACCTACAAGTCTGGGGGCAGCCGAGTTCGAAGAGCGTGAAGATAATCGTCAAGGACATCAGAGCCTGCAAGAATATATGCTAGAACAAATTAATCTGTTGAATTTTTCACAGGTTGATAAATTAATCGCTTATTGCATCGTGGATTCTTTAGACGACAAAGGTTTTTTAGATGCAGAGTTGAGTGAAATTACTGCATCGGTACAACATTTACTCTCTTCTATGGGGTCTGAAGAAGAAATTGAAGATGATGAGGTTGCCGTTGTATTAAAGCATATTCAACGTTTGGATCCGGTGGGTGTAGGTTCTAGAAGCTTGGCAGAATGCCTATTGGTTCAACTTGATAATTTACCTGCGTCAACCCCTTGCCGAAATGATGCGATCAAACTTCTGCAACATTATGAATTGTTGATTACCAATGAGCTTCCTAAGCTGATCAAACAGACTGGCTTAAATCCAGAACAGTTGCGCTGTGCTGTAGATTTGCTAAAAACCTTAAAACCGCATCCAGGTCTGGAATTTGAAAACAAGGAATCGGATTATCAGGTGCCAGATGTTGTGGTGATGAAAAAGAATAACTGCTGGCAAGTCAATTTAAACTCGGATGTACTGCCAAAGTTACGCGTCAATTCTTTTTATGCCAAAATGATTCGTCGTGCAGATCATAGCGATGATAATCAGTACCTGCGTAATCAGATGCTGGAAGCGAAGAACTTTATCAAAAGTATCGATGAACGGCATAAAACATTATTGAAAGTCGCGACTTGTATTGTAGAACATCAAAAGATGTTCTTGGAAATTGGGGCGGAAGGCATGAAACCTCTGGTTTTAAGAGATATTGCCGAAGAAGTCGAATTGCATGAATCTACAGTTTCTCGTGTAACCACCAATAAATATATGCTGACCCCACGTGGATTGTTCGAGTTGAAATATTTCTTCTCGAGTCATGTCGGGACTACTTCAGGTGGTGAAGCATCTTCTACTGCTATTCGTGCCAAAATCAAAAAACTGATTTCCGAAGAAAATGCCCGTAAGCCTCTGTCTGATAATGCAATTGCCAATATGTTAAAAGATGAAGGCATTGATGTGGCACGACGTACGGTGGCGAAATATCGTGAATCGTTACATATTCCTTCATCTTCTGAGCGAAAAGTCTTGATCTAAAATTTGAAATCTGGCTATTCTAGAGATTCATTATGACAACATAATGAATCTTTTTTCTTTTGAGGATCAGTAAGATTGATTTGATTCAGGACTTAAAATACGGATATTTTATTTATAAGTTACTGTATTTAAATTATTTTATATTGAGACTCTTCTAATCCTAACGAAGGTGAGGGATAGAACTATGCAAATAACAATTCGTGGACATCATTTATCGATTACGCCAGCTATTGAAGAAAGTATAAAAACCAAGTTTTCACAGATGACGAAGCACCTAGATCAGGTGAATAGTATGCAAGTGAAACTCTCGAAAGATCATCAAATTGATAAACGCTCTAGAAAGGGCAGTAGTAATCATATCGCAGAGGCTATTATCCGATTACCGGGCATTGAATTTTTTGCTCACGCCACCGCAGATGATATGTATACTTCAATTAAAATATTGACCGAAAAATTGAAACGGCAGATTGATCGATACCGGGAAATGCATTTACAGCAGCATCCTTTAGCCCTATAAAGGATAAATGATGAAAAAGAGGTTTTAAAAGCCTCTTTTTTTTATATATATAATGTATGGATCCATGAATTATTTTTGCTATTTATAGTAAAATGGCTCGTTTTACACCCTTAGTCCTATAAGAGGTCTTGTGATGAATAATGAACAGCTCGCTGAAATTTTAGAAGCCGCTTTTCCGGAGGCGGATGTTGCTGTGAGTGGTCAGGGCGGAAAATTTGATCTCCGTATTGTGGATGATCAATTTGAAGGTAAGCGTCCAGTTGCACGCCAACAAGCTGTTTATGCTCCTCTCAATGCCCATATTGCCAGTGGTGCAGTTCACGCAGTAACAATTCGCGCGATGACAAAAGAAGAATGGCGCAAAGCAAGCTTATTTGGAGCTTAATCATTTAATGGATAAATTTTTAATTCAGGGCGGTATCAAGCTCGAAGGTGAAGTGCGCATTTCTGGTGCAAAGAATGCAGCACTTCCATTATTGGCAGCAATGATTCTTGCTGATACCCCGATTACGCTCAGAAATGTTCCTAATCTAAAAGATGTCAATACGTTGGTGAAGCTGATTGCTGGTCTTGGGATCACCATGACTTATGAAGGCGATACGGTTGTTGCTGATACTTCTACATTAGATAACCAGTTCGCACCGTATGAGCTCGTAAAAACTATGCGTGCTTCTATTTTGGTGCTTGGTCCATTATTGGCGCGCTATGGCAGTGCAAAAGTGTCTTTACCAGGCGGTTGTGCGATTGGTTCCCGTCCTGTCGATCAGCATTTGAAAGCTTTAGAAGCTTTAGGCGCCGAGATTGAAGTCGAAGCCGGTTATGTACATGCCAAAGTCGATGGTCGCCTGAAAGGTGGCGAAGTTGTCTTTGATATGGTGACTGTGGGTGGGACAGAAAATATTCTGATGGCTGCCGTGTTGGCCGATGGTGTGACCACGATTCGCAATGCAGCACGTGAACCTGAGATCACTGATCTTGCGCAAATGCTGATCAAGATGGGTGCCAAGATTGAAGGTCTAGATACCGATACTTTAATTGTGACCGGTGTCGAACGTCTGCATGGCTGTGAATATGCGGTTGTTGCTGACCGGATTGAAACCGGTTCATATCTGGCAGCAGCAGCGATCACTGGCGGTCGTATCAAAACCACGCATACTGATCCGTCCCTGATGGAAGCGGTGCTGGACAAGTTTGAAGAAATGGGCGCAGAAGTGACCCGTGGTGACGACTGGATTGAACTGGATATGCTGGGTAAACGTCCGAAAGCTGTCAGCTTCCAAACCTTACCACATCCAGAATTTCCAACCGATATGCAAGCCCAGATTATGGCTGTGAATGCCATTGCTCAAGGCTTTGCGACAATTTCTGAAACGATTTTTGAAAACCGTTTCATGCATGTTCCTGAATTGGCACGTATGGGTGCCAATATTCAGGTAGAAGGTAATGATGCTGTGGTAACGGGTGTAGAAAAACTTTCTGCCGCACCCGTAATGGCAACAGATTTACGTGCTTCGTTCTCTTTGGTGCTGGCAGCACTTGCCGCTGAAGGTGAAACGCTGATTGACCGCATTTATCATATTGACCGCGGTTATGAAGATGTAGAAGCAAAGTTACAAAGTTTAGGTGCCCAAATTAAGCGAGTAAATTAATGAGCGATATGAGAAACGATGATCCAAACTTTGACGTAATGGGCAATTTTGATCATGGTTTAACTTTGGCATTAAGTAAGGGGCGTATCTTAAAAGAGACTTTACCTTTGCTAGAAACAGCAGGGATTAATCTTTTAGAAGATCCTGATAAATCTCGTAAATTGATTTTCCCGACCACGCATAAACAGGTTCGTATTCTAATTTTACGTGCTTCAGATGTACCGACTTATGTTGAAAATGGTGCAGCCGATATTGGCGTGGCCGGTAAAGATGTATTGATGGAACATGGCGCGCAAAACGTCTATGAACCATTGGACCTGAAAATTGCGGTATGTAAATTGATGACCGCCGGTAAGGTGGGGATGCTACGTCCTAAAGGTCGCTTAAAAATTGCGACCAAGTACGTGAATTTGACCCGTCAATACTATGCCAGCCTGGGTGAGCAAGTGGATGTGATCAAGCTGTATGGCTCCATGGAACTTGCACCATTAGTTGGTCTGGGCGATTACATCGTCGATGTCGTAGATACAGGCAATACCTTGCGTGCCAATGGTTTAGAGCCACTTGAAGAAATCTGCAAAGTGTCTTCGCGTTTAATCGTGAATAAAGCCAGCTTTAAGCGTAAGCAAGCGTTGTTAAATCCGATTCTGGCACAGCTTGAAAAAGCTGTGGAAGAACGTGAAAAGGCCAAACAAGCTTAAATTTGTTGCATAAAAATACCGTCCTCTTAGGGCGGTTTTTTTATTCGATTGAACATAAATACGATGTAAATTCTTTCATCAATTTTACCAAAAGTTATTTCCAATAAAACTCATAGGGCTAGAGCACTATAGCTGCCGACAAAAGTCTGGAAAACAGGTAAACTAAAGCCTTCGAATTCAAACCTGATGGGTAAATTGATGCGACGTTTATCGACCCAAGATCAAAACTTCAAGCAAGCATTTGCTGACTTGTTGGCTTTTGAAACTGTTAATGATCCTGAACTTTTAAAAACTGTAGATCAAATTATTGCTGATGTTCGTCAGCATGGTGATGCTCAAGTTCTTAAACTCACTCAACAGTTCGATCGACATCCGGCGCATCAATTTTCAGATTTAGAGTTAAGCCAAGAGCAACTGCAAGCTGCCTTCGAGGGTTTGACGACTGAAGTGCGCGAAGCTTTAGAGCTTGCTGCAGCACGCGTGCGCGAGTTTCACCAGGTACAAAAACAGGACGGCTGGACCTATGTCGATGCTTTAGGAAATACGCTTGGTCAGAAAGTCACTCCACTGGATCGTGTTGGGATTTATGTGCCGGGTGGTCTGGCTTCTTATCCATCTTCAGTATTGATGAATGCTGTGCCTGCTCATGTAGCGGGAGTTCCTGAAATTATTATGGTGGTACCTGCACCGAATGGTGATTTAAATCCATTGGTACTGGCGGCTGCCTATCTGGCAGGTGTGACACGTGTCTTCACGATTGGTGGCGCACAAGCGGTTGCGGCATTGGCTTACGGTACAGAAACTGTCCCACCGGTCGATAAAATTACCGGCCCAGGCAACCGTTTTGTTGCTGCGGCAAAACGTGCGGTGTTTGGTCAGGTCGGTATCGACATGATTGCAGGACCTTCTGAAATTCTGGTGTATGCCGAAGGCCAAAATAATGCTGAATGGTTGGCGATGGATTTACTTTCGCAAGCTGAACATGACACTGTGGCACAAGCCATTTTCATCACACCAGATGAACAGTTGCTGAATGAGGTTGAACAGGCGATTGAAATGCACCTGGCAATATTGCCAAAGGCAGAAATTGCCCGTACTTCGATTGCCAATCGTGGTGCTTTGGTACTCGTAAAAGACCGTCAAGAAGCATCAGATTTGATTAATCAGGTGGCACCTGAGCATTTGATGTTATGTTTAGATGATGCAGAAGCAATGTCTGACAGCATTCGTCATGCAGGTGCGATCTTTATGGGTCGTTATACGCCTGAAGCCATTGGTGATTACTGTGCTGGTCCAAACCACGTCTTGCCGACTTCAGGTACTGCGCGTTTTTCATCGCCACTTGGTGTCTATGATTTCCAGAAGCGCTCAAGCCTGATTATGTGCTCACAAGAAGGTGTAAAAACTTTAGCAAAAACTGCGGATATCTTGGCGCAACAGGAAAACTTGGATGCACATGCACAGTCAGCACGTTATCGTTATCAATCATAAATAGCATTACAACCTCTCCCTGACCCTCTCCTAAAAGGAGAGGAGAATTTAAACCACAAAAATCTTGTGTCTTTAGTAATGAAAATTCCTCTCTTGCGCCATATATGGCTCAGGGAGAGGTTAGGAGAGGGTTTAAAGAGAATACAAAATGAATATCACAACAGAACAAATGCGTTTTTGGAGTCCTGAAGTACGTGAATTAAAACCGTATACTCCAGGCGAACAACCAAAAATCCAGAATATTTTAAAACTTAATACCAATGAAAATCCGTATCCACCTTCACCCAAAGTGGTAGAAGCGGTTCAAAAGGTACTTGCGAATTCGGCAGATGTTTTGCGTTTGTATCCAGACCCTGATGCATCAGAGTTGAAACAGGCGATCGCTAAACAACAAAATGTACCTGTAGACACTGTCTTTGTCGGCAATGGCTCAGATGAAGTCTTGGCACATATCTTTAAAGCATTTTTTGTTCAAGAACAGCCTGTACTTTATCCAGATATTACCTATAGTTTCTATCCGGTTTATAGTCAGTTTTTTGGCATCAGAACCAAAATCTTGCCATTGAATGATGACTTTGAAATTGTGGTGGATGACTATAAACAAGCTAATGGCGGCATTATTATTACTAATCCTAATGCGCCGACCAGTATTGAACTGGGCTTGGCAGCCATTGAGGAAATCCTACAAGCCAATCCGGATTCAGTGGTGATGCTTGATGAAGCATATGTGGATTTTGGTGCAGAATCAGCAGTCAAGCTGGTTGAGAAATATGAAAATTTAGTGGTATGTCAAACCACATCGAAGTCACGTTCTCTTGCTGGTCTGCGAGTGGGTTTTGCGATTGCTCAGCCACATTTGATTGCAGCACTTGAAGCAGTCAAAAACAGCTTTAACTCCTATCCGATGGACCGTTTTGCGATTGCTGCAGCGGTCGCTTCATTTGAAGATCAGGCCTACTTTGAAGCACAGAATCAGAAAGTTATTGCCAGCCGTGAAAAGTTGGTGTTTCAACTAAATGAGCTTGGTTTTAAAATTTTACCATCGAGTGCCAACTTTATTTTTGCCTCATTGCCATCTAAGGATGCAGGCGAACTTGCAAGTGAGTTGCGTGAACGTGGCATTATCGTGCGTTATTTTAACAAGCCACGTATTAACCAGTTCTTAAGAATTACCATTGGTACAGATGAGCAAAATCAGCGTTTAGTCGATACGCTAAAAAATGAGATTTTGGTGTGATTAAAATCCCTCCTAGCTTCTCTTTGAAAAGGGAGGAGTTCCCTCTTTGAGTAAAGGAAGGTTAGGGTGGATTTGTAGAAAAAAGCGAATCAAATGATTCGCTTTTTTATTTATTCAGGCTGATACCAGGTATTTAACAGATCCAGCATCGCTGAAACTTTATCAAAACATTCCTGATATTCCGCATTACAATCCGAAGAAATGGTAATGCCACCACCGGCCCATAAAGAAACATCTTCTTGATATTTCTGGATGGAACGAATCAGAATGTTCCAGGAACCGGTACCATCAAAATTAAAATAACCCATTGAACCGCAATAAGCACCACGTGCTACACCTTCCAGTTCAGCAATAATCTGCATGGCCCGGATTTTAGGTGCGCCCGTAATTGAGCCACCTGGTAGGGCTGACATTAATACCTCGAAAGGATTCACATCTGCTTTTAAGGTCGCTTCTACTTCGCTCACCATATGATGCACTTGATTAAAACTTTCGATATTAAATAATTTGGGGGTTTTAACCGAGCCTGTTTCTGCATAAACACTTAAATCATTACGTAATAAATCCACAATCATGACATTTTCTGCTTGATCTTTTTCCGATGCTTTTAAGGTTTGTTTAGATTGTTCATCTAGCACAGGATCGCTATAGCGTGGCATGGTGCCTTTAATTGGTTTGGTGATAATTTTTCGATTTTTTTCGAAGTCAATAAATAACTCGGGTGAGCAGCTGAGTAATTCAAAATCACCAATACGTAAATAACCCGCGTAGGGCGCTTCGGTTAATGTCCAGAATGCTTGGGCAGTCGCTAAGAGGGAGCCTTGGGCACGACCTTTAAACTCTTGGGTCAGATTAATCTGATAGCAGTCACCTGCAACAATATAGTCCTGAATTTTCTGAAAAGCCTGAGTATAAACAGATTTAGTCCAGCGTGAGATACAAGGATTTTTTAAATGAAATGTCGAGTGAATTTTATCTTGATTAAGTAAGTTCTGAATATGATTGAAAATTTGTTCTGCCTGTGGATCATCACTATAGAACATCCAGCCATCAGAGATTGGTTTAATGTAGGAAGGAAATTGACCAATAAATAAACCAGGTTGAGGACGGTCTGGATACTGAATATATTGTTGAGCCGCATAATCGTAGCCGATAAAGCCAACATAGCCTCCATGAAAGCCATTCTCTTGAGGAGTTTTTAATGCATTAATCACTAAATTAAATTCAGATGGGCTGGGTTGATACTGTTCAATCCCTATTCTTTTAAAAGACTGAATTTGTGATGTCTGCGCAACAAAATATTCTTGAGCGCAGCAGGCAATAAAAGGCCGACCATTATTATTTAAATACACTAGATGATTCAATGTCTTCAATGCGGATAATAGATCTGTAACCAGACGTGATTCAAACTTTAAGGGACGATGATAGAGAGCTTCGGTCATTCAGTTATGGAGAGTTCGATATGACTTACTATTTTATATCAAGAAGCCAGGAAAATATTTTTAAATCATGAAATACCGTTTATCGGTAAGCGACAGATTGCGACCAACAACAGTTGATCAAAATTTGACTCGACGCTAATTTAAGTGGGCTAGCAAATTACTCAAGGAAAGATGCTTAAGCTGTCAGAAAATAAAAAATACAGCCTAAACACTGAGTAATTCACAACCAAAAAAAATAGTACTCTTGGGAGAGTAAACAATGAAAAAATTTACAAAATTAGTTTTAGCGACTTCAGTTGCATTTAGTGCCAATGCGATGGCGATGCAAGCAATGGATGATGCATCTCTAAGCGAAACAACGGGTCAAGACGGTTTGACAATTGGTATCGGCATCTCGAAAATTGCTATTGAAAAATTATTTATCCATGATAACGACGGTTTGGCACCTAAAGGTGTTGCAAATGAGGCGGGTTTCGGAGGTACTTCTACAGCAGGTGCGATCGTAATCCGTGGTAAGACTGATACAGCACCTGATGCTGCTGCTCTTGCTGATCCTACTACTGCAACGCATGGTGTAGTAATCGGTGCCAATTATGACAATAATGGTGCCTATTTACTTGCATCCCGTAACCTTGCTGACTTGGTAATTGATTCAGATGCTGGGGCTGGTAATCCTTTCATTAATGTTGCTGCACAAGTATCGGGTCTAGATATCAAAGTTGGCCGAATTGGTGTAACTGCATCTGGTGCAGATGATCCGGATTCGATTCGTCGAGGTGGTGCCGGTGTTGTAAACGACATCATTAGTGGTTTTGACGTTAAAACTGGTGTGATAAATGCCAATATTCAACTGGGTGCTGCTCCACAAGGCGCTATGATCAAGATGAATAGTGTAATGCAAGGTGGTTTAGAAATTAAGAACCTAGGTATTTTAGATAATTCCACTAAAAATAAAGTAGTGGGGCTTGTAGGCACGACTCCAGTGACTACACGTGAAGCCGGTGAGATTTTTGTTGAAAGTATCAAAATTGCAGATGCATCGTCTAATGATTTAACCATTAGCCAGAATATTTCTGTATTTAACGATGCTTATGTTGGTACTACCGGCACTCAATTAGGTAAGGCAGCACATGTTCGTATTGTAAGTAATGATACTGGGGCGAAAGACCAATACATTAAAGGTATTCATTTAGGTAACCGTGAAGCAAGATCATCAATTGGTGATATGGAAGTCCAAGGTTTACAAACTTTCTATTCTCCTTCACAAGGTGCTTATACTAAAGGCGCAATTATTACTATTTCTGGTCACTAATCTTTCTTCTAATAAAAGCGCGTGTTTACACGCGCTTTTTTATGACTATATCACTTATCTAAAAAATAAAAAAAATACTGTATTTTTTTGAAAAAACAGGTATCTTTCTAGTTACAGGGAAGTAGAGTTAATGCTCTATAAAAAGAAAAAATAGGCACATCATGCCCATTATAAGAAAAGTTAATAATTATGTTAGAGATCGCGTTGGGCTCGGCATTGATGTATTACGCTGCCAAAGAAGCTCTGGATATCAAAAAACAGCCGAACGGTGCTGTTCACTATACTGAAGTTCTTGATTCAAGAAATGACTCTTTTGTGCGTATGCACCGTGAAGCTGTGGAAGTAAAACCAGCCCTTCTGGATCAGTTTCAGGGCATTGTACGTCAAGCTTATGATTATAGTTGTGGTTCAGCAGCACTTACGACCCTCCTTAATGGTTATGTCGGTACGCAGCTGGATGAGCAGCAAGTCATGAGTGGGCTAATGAAATTCGGTGAAACGGATAAAATTGTTGAACGCCGTAGTTTTTCTCTGCTTGATATGAAGCGCTTTGTTTCAGCCTTAGGGTTGGAAAGTGGAGGCTATCGAGGAGAGTTCAAAGATTTAGTCAATCAAGATCAGCCCGCCATTGTTCCGATTTCCTATGCAGGATTTAAGCATTTTGTAGTGTATAAAGCTTATAAAAATGGCCGGGTTTATGTTGCAGATCCTGCACTTGGTAATATCAGTTTTGAGGAACGGCGTTTTCAGGATATTTGGGAAAATAACACTTTGTTCCTGATTAATGTACCTGAACAATATCGCAAAAATTTTCTAGCATTAAAAGAATCAGATATGCGCCATGTAGAAGATGCTACGATCAATCGCTATGCCTTGGTTGACATGCAGTATCCACAATTTTATATGGACAAAATTGCTGATAAAGCTTCTACGATCCGTATGGACCGTAATCGTAATACAGAGTCAGAACAATTTGGGGAATATCAACATAACTTCCTGAGACTGTATTACAAGAATAAATAAAACGAAAAACAGTAATAAAAATTAAAATGGTGAAATGGATATGAACAGTAAATGGATGAACAAGACGTTCTTGGCACTGAGCATTCAAATGGTAATGGGCGTTGCATTTGCTGCAGAAGAACCAGCACTAGGTGAATACGAAACGGTTGATGAAGAAGTTGTTGTTGAAACTGCTGCATCTGTACCGGCTCAAACTGGACAAGTCGAAACGCAGGCTGCAGAAGAGTCAGAACTAGGTGAATATGAAGCAGTTGAAGAGGCTGTCGTTGAAACAGCAGCACCTGTAGAGACTCAGGCTGGCCAAGTAGTAGATGCATCTCAAGCTTTACAGCAACAAGAAGGAGATGCTACTCAGGCAGCTAATCTGGAAGAAGTATTTACGTCAAATGAACGCCAATACTCTCTGATAAAACAAGGTGAAATTTCATCATATTACGATATTGATTATACCTATTATCGAGACACTCAACTCGATATAGAAATGGCTCAGGGCCAATTGTATCAACTACGTGTTCAAGAAAATGCAACACATAGTATGACTAATACTTTCACTTTCCAATATGGCGTGAAAGATAACCTGACCTTGACTGCATCCCTACCTTTAGTGGCCAAAACTGACTTGTTGAAAGATACCTCTACTGCGGGTTTAGGTGATATTAGTTTGGGCGCTCGCTGGGAACCCTTTCCCCTAAAAGCGGGTCGTCTGCCTCTGATTTTATTTGGTAATTTATCAACTAAAACTGGTGACAGCCCTTATGAAATTAATGCCGCGACAGATCTGGCAGCAGGAAAGGGCTATTATTCTGCTGGAGTAGGTGCTAGTACGCGTAAATACATTGACCCAGTCGTATTGTTTGCATCAGTTTCTGCGAACTATGGTTTTAAAGAATCGGGCCTGAATCAGCGTCGAGGTAGCCGGATTATTGAGGAGTTTGAACCTGGTGTTAGTGGAGGCTTTGCCTTTGGTTTCGCATATTCATTTAACTATGATGTTTCGATGACCATGTCCTATCAGCAAAGCTTTAATACTGGTGCGGAATTTAACTATAACACTGGTGAAAGTTATTCTGCTGCAGATCAGACCAGTTCTACCTTTGCAATTTCCTTAGGTGTGCGAGTCTCTCCAGAAACAATTGTTAATGGTACCGTTGGCTTAGGGCTGACCGAAGATGCACCGGATGTTTCGTTGGGATTATCATTCCCACTTGATATTTTAGGTTTTGGTAAAAAAATCAGTTAATAGGGGTGTCGTATGAAAAACATTCGACTTAGCCCGTTATTAACAGGAATTATTCTTGCGGGCTGTTCAAGTTATACCTTTGCACAATTGGGAACCAACCTTTCAGTTGATTTACGTGCACTATCCATGGGGAATGCTGTCACTGCAGATCCTCCAGGGGTCAATGCCATCCACTTTAACCCGGCTGCACTGACTAAAATTGATGGGCTGCAAACCGAACAGCAAATCATTGTGGCTAATTTTGATATCCAGCGTGAGTTTTCAGTACCCGCCGGATATAACGTATTTGGCTATTCTGATGATCCTATTGTCTGTAATGACGGTCCTGAAGTTTCATCTGATTTGTGTACAGATTTTAAAGGTCCGGTCAAAGGCGATGTGGAATATGTCAGCCTTTATGTCCCTTTTCTGAAAAAAATGGTGGATTTAGGCGAAGGTCTTCCTTTGACTGCACCGACTATGGGGATCGCATATAACCCACCTGGTTCTAAAGCCACTTATGCGACTGCTGTTTATGCTCCTCTCATGGCAGGTTTTGGTCATGAGGATGGTAATCCGGCAAACTTTATGGGACAACAGGTTGCTTTAGAGCGGATTACCTATCTGTCTCCATCCATCGGTTATGAGGTCAATGACCAACTGTCGATTGGTGCTTCTATCGGGATGTCTTATCAAGCCATCGGGATGAAAACGGACTTGCGTTTCCCGAATGAGTTGATCGGGATGTTGCGTATGATCGACGAAGTCGTGTGTACGCCGTTTAAAGAAAATTCCGACATTATTACAGATATTCTTTTGCTCGGGATCTGTAATGCTGATGAGGGGATGAACCCATTTGGCAAGTTTGGTCAAATGCAACTGGAGCTTGAGCAAAACTTAAGCCCAAGCTATAACCTGGGAATATTGTGGGAACCACGCGAAGATTTTAGTTTTGGTATGGTGTACCAAAGTGCTGCAAAAATGCGCTTAAAAGGTAAATATCATATTGATAATGCCAAAGCTCCTCAGGAAATGATTAAAGGTTTAATGACCTCACCGACCGGCCAGATTCTGGCTGCAATTCTTGGATTTCCTACTTATATACCATCGAGTGAATCTGGTCTGGTGTCGCAGGATTTTGAATATCCGGCGCATTTTCAGGCAGGTATCAAATATAAAGTGATGCCAGATTTGCAAGTAAATTTTGATATTGGCTGGACAGATTACAAGGTCTGGGACGAATTTAAATTCGAATTTGATCGTACTATTTCAGCCCTAAAAATTGCCAAAATTTTATCTGCTAATGTTACTGACTCAACCCTGGCTTTACCGATGGGATTTGAATCGCCGTGGAACTTCGGTATCGGGATGGAGTATTCCGCTACAGACCGCTTGAAGCTTCGAGCAGGTTATGAGCCACGGACTAGTGCTATTCCGAAAAATAAGCGTAATACCATGGTACCGATCAATGGTGCGCAGTTATTTGGTTTAGGTGTGGGTTACCGCTTTGATGCAGATACTGATCTGGATCTATCGATTGGTTTTTTGCGCAGCAAAGATCAGATTCCAGCAAATACCAGTAGTTTAGCCAACCAGACTGGGGTAAATAACCTGTTATTAAACCCATATGCAGGTTTAAACGTAAAAACAGATACCAAAATTACCATTTTAGGTTTGAACTATCGCACTCGTTGGTAAGGAAGAAATGATCAAGACAGGGAAAGTGGGATTGACAACGGTACTGGCATTAAGTCTGGTACCCTTGTCTTTTTATACAAGCGCTAAAGAATTTATTACGATTATTGGTCCAGATGGCCGACCATTAGTCGTACCACGTAATAATGTAGAGAAAAAAACTGAAGACAAATCTCGATTGTTGAAAAAAGTAGAAGCTGCAATAGTTCAGTCCATACCTGTGAAGCAAAACTTAGAAAAAGTACCCGTCGTAGAAAATGGACAAGTTAAATCTAAGCATGGCCATAATATGGTTGTACAACCAGTACAACCAGTACAACCAGTACAACCAGTACAACCAGTACAACCGCATATTGCACAAGCACAGATTGAGTCTACACCACGATTAATACCTGGATCTAAAGCTCCTCAAATTTCTGATGCTGGAACAGGATCTTCTGTTGCTAACATACAAAAACCGGGATTTAGCCAGGTTGAAGGCATTGAATATGTGGATAGTGAGTATCTGGAAAATAAAGAATTTAATTTGGAAGGCAAAAAACGTTTCTATAGCATGCCCGAAGGAGTAGTAGATAAAAATATCGGAACTACCCGGATCCAGATAATTGAACGTGAAAAAGGGGTGGGACAATCCGTATTAAAATCCTTGTTTCAAACGCCAGAAGTAGATTCTGGTCCTGTGGTACTGGCTCAAAGTTATTATCGTATTTCACAGTCGGAGACCATCAAGAGCTTAGGCAAGCAGTGTTTTAATGATAAGAAAATTAAAAAAGCGAAAGAAATCAGTTTTAAAAAAGCAGTTAACCTCTGGCCTCGTGCGCCTCTTAAAGCAGACGAATTTGATTTTGAAGTGGTAAAGCTTCAATCCGATATCCAGAATATTCAGATCAACTCTTATGCCTCTAGCCAGAAAAATCCAACGTATTATTGGCCTTTTGTTGTATTTTTAGACAGTCGTGGCTGTGTGCTTGAAGGAGCGGGCGGTTATAAAAATCAGGAAGAACAGGCGAATATTATTCAATATGAGCGTATCGAAGGGGTTCTCCAGATTCCTGCACAAACTGAATATGTATTATTGACGCCTTTGGCCTCCGCGATAGATGTTGAAGACAAGATGCTGACAAATCATGGACAACTAAAATTAGTCGCCATTCGATAAGGACTATTCGAGTATAAAAAGATGAAAAATAAAATATTATTTCCATTTGCTTTAACCACACTTTTAACGGCACTGAGCGGGTGTGGTGGGGAAAGTGCCAATGTCATTCCAGAAAAAAACGATGAAGCCACGACCAATGGTACTTGTACCCCAGGTACAACGAACTGTGTGGAATGGGGGCTGGAATATCCGCTCGATGGTTTGAACTTTAACTGTAGTAGCGATACAGAAAATACCTTTATTACGTTATTTGACAGTAAAAATGGGGTTGCTTCTGGAACCTGTCAAAAGACGGATAATATTGAGTTTTATATTCAAAGTTTTGCTTCGCGCAAGATTAATTTAGGTCAAATTAAACTCAGCGATTATGCTAGTTTTAGTGCCCAGACCCAGCTGCCGCGTTTAAGTGTAATCGATATTGCAACTGGGATTACTCGACGTCCGGTAGCTGATTTGGTGCCTAATGATCCTACCGTTCAGGTGGCCATGCGTCTGGTTAAAATTCTGCAAGCTTTGGCGCTAGAAGAAGGGCGTATTATTAATCCATCTGATGTACAACCTTTGTATATTACTGAAGAGATGCGTAAAGACCTGGCGAAAACCAGTGAGAATATCAATTTGATGGATGCCGATTTGGCGACCAAAATTAAAGATTTTGTTGATATCAGCACAATTTCGGATGAGGTGGCTTTTGCCACAGTTAAAAAGCTGGTGACGATTGCCAACGCAGCCGTGTATCAGCCAGAATTTTCATTATTCTCAACTTCAGGCGTGATTGGAAGTAACCTGACGGGTTCAGATGGACTGGTGGGCTGTAATCAAAACCCTTGTGATATTAAGAATAAGAATACTAAATATTTATTTGGCCATTTTATGCTGATTACCAATCGCCAGGGCTATACCTTTGGCAGCGGCTTACAATGGCGTGATAATGAGTTAACTCTGGCTAAAGAAAATTTATCTTCCTTAGGGGGGATTAATGCTCAACTCATCCGTAAGGTGAAACCGGTACAAATGACCGCTGATCCACAAAGTTCATGGATTCATCCAACCAGTAAAGCCATTAACACGCCTTACCGCCTGAATGTCGCAAATAATGTGACTCCGCTTGAGTTGTATCAAGGCAGATTATTGAATGATTATGTGATCGCGGGTAAAGAAGCTTTCTATAAAGTGGTGACTGACAAAAAATCGCTGGATACTTCCGATCAAGCCAACTTGGGGTTGTGGCGTTTGCAGGCTGATGGTGAAAACTATACGGGAAGCGTTGATCTATATAAGATTTTCCCAATTAGTTATCTGGATCGTCAGGTCTTTAAAACAGCGCAGAACGTCGCGGATGGGGAGAAATACATTTTCCCAATGTATGCCAATCTGGAATTTAAATTTACAGATACCACTGTCAGCCCAATTACTTTAGGAATTGTAATTGACAGTAATGGTGATGTACGCACCAATATGCAATCCTCTAGTAATTTCGCGACTGATCCGGTGAATGGCTGTCAAGGTGATGTGTTGGCAGATACGCTCTTAGATCATCAAGGCATACAACAATATCGCCTCGGGACTTTGGGACGTGCATTTGTCGCTGATAAAGCGGTTTCCATGCGCCTGATTTTGGCCAATGAAAAGTTTGGTAATATTAATGGCGCATTGGTAGGGGTAGACTCGCGCATCCAGTCTTCACCGGATTCTAGGGATTCGATTGTGATCGGTGGTGCACTGCTCAATTTGTCTAATGTGTTAGATACTAATGTCGGCCAGAATGGGCGTGTAACTTTCCTGAATTCGGCAGGTGATGGAGTACAATGGGCCAATACCTATGCCAGTTTTCAAAAAGTTTATAATAATAACAATGAGGGTGAAACACCGGCAGATATTAGCCTAGCAAAATTAAACGGTGGTTCGGTTGAGTTTAAGCTTGCGGATTGCTATCAAGTCAAAGCCAAATAATATTCTTTAAAAATAAAAAAAACCCATCTTAGTATGGGTTTTTTTTATGGATGTTAAATTTAACCGGTATGGTCTAGACGCGTGCCTAAGGTTTCCAGATGCATTGGAAAAATATTATTTTTACGGTCTTCAAAATAATGTCTGAGAGTATGTTCTACACTCGGGAAGGCAAGTTCGGTCCAGGGAATATCTGCTTCATCAAATAAACGTGTTTCGATGGTCTCTTCACCCGCACCAAATTTTCCATCAATCAGATTGGCTTTAAATAGCACATAAATCTGACCAATACGCGGAATGTTATACATACAGTACAACTGTTCAATATCTACTTCAGCTTCGGCTTCTTCACGGGTTTCCCGTGCAGCCCCTTGCTCCATGGTTTCAAACAGTTCCATATAGCCGGCAGGTAAAGTCCATAAGCCGTAGCGTGGTTCAATGGCACGACGGCATAACAGTACTTTGTTTTCGAATAAGACTAAAGCACCACAAATTACTTTCGGATTAATGTAATGAATAGAGCCGCATGAATCACATACGCTGCGAATTTGCTGATCGCCCAAAGGAATTTTAGCAGTGGTTTTATGTCCACAATTCACACAGAAGTTCATATTCATCATCAATGATAAAAGTATGCTCAGGATAACTGAAAAACTAAAATTTGGCATCATTTCTCTCCCGCCCCGACTAAAATCAGCTATGATGAAATTATGATCATCGTCAGAGTTGAAAGAATGGATGCATGTGAATTGACACAAAGGTTGCAGCAACGCTTACGTTTTTCCAAGCGTATTCGATCTGCGCATGCTGCCGTGTTAATTGCAATTACAGATGAAGCTGACCCGAAAGTATTGCTGACGCGCCGTTCAGCTTATTTGAATAATCATGCCGGAGAAGTCTCATTTCCAGGTGGCAAGCGCGATCCACAAGATACCAG
Source organism: Acinetobacter sp. 40AMC3-4 (assembly GCF_049898185.1). Lineage (GTDB taxonomy): Bacteria > Pseudomonadota > Gammaproteobacteria > Pseudomonadales > Moraxellaceae > Acinetobacter. Next base: position 81,325 of record NZ_JAFCXG010000010.1, on the reverse strand, counting down.
TAATATTGTGGTGGCTTTAAGGGAAGCCTATGAGGAAACGGCACTCAATCCTTTTGATGTGCATTTAATGGGTGATTTACCCATGCAAAAAGCCCGCAATGGCATGCTGGTCAAACCGATTGTGGGACTGATTCCTCCGCAAGTGAAGCTGATTCCACAACCGACGGAAATTGACCGGATTTTCTTTGCTTCATTGCAGCATTTGCTTGAAGTGACGCCCACGCCTTATGAAGTTCGTTTTGCCCAGCAATCTTTATATTTTCCGAGTATGCGGGTAGAAAATGAAGTGGTCTGGGGATTGACCGCACGTATGCTGATTTCTTTATTTCAATATGGGCTGGATTATAAAAAAGACTGGCCATTCTTGCTTAATTCTCCAACGTTTAAACGCTCCAAATTTTTTTAACCATTGAATAGGATTTTATCAATGTTGTACAAATTTCAAGGACATATGCCCACCGCTATACATCAGCCCTGGGATGGCTGGGTGGCACCAACGGCAACAGTGATTGGGAAAGTTGAACTTGGGCGGCAGGTCAGTATCTGGTTCGGTGCCGTAGTACGTGCAGATAACAGTAAAATTAAATTGGGTGACTTTAGCAATGTGCAGGAAAATGCAGTACTGCATACGGATGCCGGTATCGAGATGAATATTGGCAATTATGTGACAATTGGGCATCAGGCTATGCTGCATGGCTGTACCATTGGAGATAACAGCCTGATCGGGATTCAGGCTGTCATTTTGAACCATGCCGTGATTGGCAAGAATTGTATTATTGGTGCCAATGCCTTGATTCCAGAAGGCAAGGTCATTCCAGACAATTCTGTGGTGATGGGCTCACCCGGTAAAGTGGTGAAAACGCTGGATGATGACAGTATTCAAAAATTAACAATGAGCGCCATGCATTATGCCGAGCATTTTCAGAAATTTCAGGACTTGGAAGAAGTGCAACTCTAAGGCACTCTTTTATTGATTGAATCATAAGCCTAGATTTTCTAGGCATTTTTGTATCTGTTTCGGGAAAATCTCGCGTAGCGGATATGAGTGGAGTATCATATCCGCGTTTTTTATATTCTCTGAATTAAGGTTGTGCATGAAAGTGCTGGCATTGGAGACTGCCAATGAGCAGTGTTCCGTCTCTGTAATCGATGATACTCAAGAACTATTTTTTCAGCTTGATGCGCGCGCCAAGGCACAAACGCAAACGATTCTCCCGATGATTGAACAAGGTCTGCAAGCTCTTGGACTGGCCATTGCTGATTTGACTGCGATTGCCTTTAGTCGTGGTCCGGGTTCTTTTAGCGGTGTGCGTATTAATGCTGCCGTGACTCAGGCCTTGGCCTGGTCAAATGATGTGCCGGTGATTCCGGTGTCAACTTTGCAGGCTTTGGCACAGGCAGCCTATCGTTTACACGGCCTCAAGGAAGTGTCTGCGGTATTGGATGCCCGCATGAGCGAAGTCTATATCTCGAGCTATCAAGTGGATGCACAAGGAATTATGCAACCGGTTGATGATGAGCAACTGTTAAGTTATGCAGAAGGCAGCCAAGCTGTACGCTTTACCCCGGTGGGCTCAGGCGCTGAACTGGTACAAAGCGAAACTTCAATTTATAAAGATGTGCATGCGACCGCACAGGATATCGCCAGCATTGCACGTGCAGCGGCACAAGCAGAAAACTGGGTGAGTGCAGAATTGGCATTACCCGTATATTTACGCGATAACGCGTGGAAAAAAATTCCAGAACAAGGCAAAGCATAATTAATTAGGATAAAGCATGGATCTTTTACTGCTACTCAAAGCGGCCATCATGGGTATTATCGAAGGCATTACCGAGTTTTTGCCTATTTCCAGTACCGGTCATTTGATTTTGGCATCAGAATTAATGAATTTCTGGACCAAGGAAAAGAGTGATGTATTCGTCATTGCGATCCAGATGGGGGCAATTGCTGCCGTTATTTATGAATATTGGGCACGTCTTTGGGGGGCAGCGACCGGGATTGTCAGCGGTGAACCGCAAGGTCGCCGTTTAGGCATTGGCCTGATTCTGGCTTCTATTCCGATTATATTGATTGGTCTGACGCTGGGACAAACCGTCAAACAATTACTATTTAATGATATTGCAATTGCCATTGGTTTGATTGTCGGCGGTTTGATCATTATCTGGATTGAAAAGAATCCACCACAAGTCCGTGTACATGAAGTTGAAGAACTCAGCATTAGAGATGCGATCTGGATTGGCCTGATTCAGGTTTTATCCTTGATACCGGGAACTTCCCGTTCAGGTGCAACTATTATCGGCGCGATGTTTTTGGGTGTGTCCCGTAAGGCAGCGACTGAATTTTCATTTTTCTTGGGTATTCCGGTCATTATCGGCGCTGGCCTGCTGGACCTTTATCAAAGCTATGATGTGTTAAATACGACTGAAGACTGGACCGTGATCGGAGTTGGGCTTCTGGTTTCCTTTATCTCGGCATTGATATTAATCCGTGCGCTGGTCGCTTATGTGGCTAAACGCGACTTTATGATCTTTGCCTGGTATCGTATTGCTTCGGGTCTGCTGATTTTATTATTTGCCTATACAGGTTGGAAATTATGGTAAGCGCGATTCGCTTATATGCCGAATCTGACTATCAAGAGAAAGCACAGCACTTCGAGGCTGTGCTTTCTTCTCGTGGGGTACAGGTCGAGATTGAAATTGTTGAAAAACTCAATGCACGTTTTTTCCGTTTAAATCCTGAACTGGCCCTTTGTGCCGATGCTGACGGACTCTGGTTATGTGCCAACGGCATGAAGATGCAACCGGACTGGCAAGCGGAAACCGGACGCTTAAAACGCGCATCTTTGAAATCGGAAATGATTGCACGCGCCTGTAATTTAAGTGAAAAACCAAGCTTGGTTGATGCGACTGCGGGTCTGGGACATGACAGTCTGTTGATGGCACATTTAGGTGCGCAAGTGACCTTGGTTGAACGGCATCCGGTTCTATTCACCTTGCTTGAAGATACCCATATGCGTGCACAAGCGGACACATTCCTGAGTCAGATCGTATCGCGGATTCATTTGGTCTTTTCTGATTCAGCCGATTATCTGCAGCAACAGGCTCAGCAGCATCACATTGTCGATGTGGTTTATCTTGATCCAATGTTCCCACAGCGGGATCAAAATCAACAGGCAGTCAAGAAGCAGGCACAGGTCAAAAAACAGATGCAGCTGTTGCATATGTTATTGCCTGAAGATGGTGAAATGGATCTGGGCGATAATCTTCTGGAACTGGCACAGAAAATTGGCAAACGTGTCGTGGTCAAACGTCCGCGTCTGGCGGTATTTCTGGCCGGAAAAGAGCCAAATCATCAATGGCAAGGCGATGCTTGTCGCTTTGATGCGTATTTTCAGCATGAACTTGTAGCTGAATAGGATAATGGCTTCTTTATTAAGCAAAGATTTGTTATATATTTAAAATTAGCATTGATTAAATGCTTATCAAGCATAAACTTATTCAGCACATTAGCGAGCCACTCATCTCCTTGAAATCCTATGATCGACTTTAAACCCTCCATTAATTTTTGGCACGATTTTAAGAGCAACCAAATTGCCGGGATGTGGTTATTTCTGGGGTCGAGGCGTTCTTTACAACTGGTCCGTCCATCCATCATGCAACTGGTGTTCTGGGGGATCTTAGGGGGCTGCGCCAACAGTTTGTTTAGCTGGCTCAGTTCAGGCCGTATGGGAGATTTTAACTCTCAAGGCCTGATCAGTTATGCGCTTTGGCCTTTCATTGCCCTGATTGTCGGTATTTTTCTGTCGCAACGGGTCAATAATCCACGCTTGATGCTGGTGCCAGCCTTGTTATGGTTGGTGTTAGATACCCATATCATGCTGTTCCAGTGTCTGATTCAGTATCTGGGTGATCTGGATTATCTGCCTTATATCCTTTACGACTATATTCCAACGCTCTTTGTCATGCTGTTTGTCTGGCAAAGTCTGGCAGTGGTCTGGGTGATTTCACATGAATTAAAATGGCCGTGGTGGGAACGTGCGCTGATTATGCTGGCGACTTTGTTTACGCTAGTAGTTTGGCAGATTTCAGTCAAAGATCAGCCGATCTGGAAAGTCGAAGAAATTCCACCGAGTTTTGCCGAAGATGCTTTCTATGCCCAGCCAACTTTGCTGAATAAAGCGCTGGAAAATATCGAGTATGGTGAATTTGCACAGTCACACTGGTATTTCATGGGAGTAGCTGGAGCGAGCTATCAGGATGTATTCCATTCTGAAGTTGAGCGGATTAAAGAGCAGTTTGATACCCGTTTTGGTACTTTTGGCCGATCGATTGCCTTGGTCAATCACCCAGCGACACGTACCACTATGCCGATTGCTTCCAAAACCAGTATGGAGCTGACATTGCGCCGTATGGGGCAGCAGATGAACCGTGAAAGTGACGTATTATTTTTATATATGACCTCTCACGGTTTGCCGAATGTATTTGAAATGGAAAATGCCCCACTGGATCTGGCGCAGGTTGATCCAAAATGGTTGCGTGAAACACTAGATGCATCAGGCATACGTTGGCGCGTGATCGTAATCTCGGCCTGTTTTTCAGGCAGTTTTGCTTCTGCTTTACAGAATGACAATACCTTGGTGATTACGGCTTCGGCAGCTGATCGGCAGTCTTTTGGCTGTTCGAATGAAGCGGATTATACCTATTTTGGTCGTGCGTTCTTTGATGAAGCCATGCGTGAAAATAGCAGCTTGCAAAGCGCTTTCGCACAGGCCACAGATACCGTAGCAAAATGGGAATCAGCTCAAGGTTTTGAGCCATCAGAACCGCAATGGGTCATCGGTAAGAATATGGAATTGATGTTGCCACAACTGGAGCAACGTTTATTTCCACAGACCACTACGGCGACATCATCTCCCTAGATCAATGTCATCCACAGACCGGTTGTAATAATAAGGAATAGCCATGGAACTTATACAGAACAATAGAAGCTTTGAAGGTGAACAGCGGATTTATCGTTTTGATTCGCGCTATCTTAAAACCCCGACCAAGTTTGGCATTTTTCTGCCGCCTCAAGCTTTAGAAGGTCACAGCTGTCCTGCATTATTCTATCTGGCGGGTTTGACCTGTACCGAAGAAACTTTTGCCATCAAGGCGCATGCACAGCGTTTGGCGGCACAGCTTGGCTTGATTCTGATAACACCGGATACTTCGCCACGTGGCGAAGGTGTGGCAGAAGGCGACAACTGGGATATTGGTCAGGGTGCGGGTTTTTATATTAATGCCACTCAGGCACCGTGGGCTGAACACTATCAGATGGAAAGCTTCATTGTCGATGAGCTTTATGCATTGGTCACTGAGGAATTCGTGATCCATCCCGGCAAGATCGGTATCTTCGGCCACAGTATGGGTGGTCATGGCGCATTGACCCTGGCATTTAAATATCCAGAAAAATTCAAATCTGTTTCAGCCTTTGCACCGATTTGTGCCCCGAGCCAGTGTCCTTGGGGAGACAAAGCATTCTCAAATTATCTAGGTACTGAAAAAAAAGAATGGCTGAAACATGATGCGACCGCTTTGGTTCAGGAAAAGGGGGCATTGTTTGGCGATATCCTGATTGATCAGGGTTTTTCAGACCAGTTCTATAACCAGCTCAATCCAGCCCTGTTTCAGCAAGCTTGTGATACCGTGAACCAGCCGCTCACTTTGCGTGAACATCAGGGCTATGATCATGGCTATTACTTTATTCAAAGTTTCATAGATGATCATTTACAATTCCATGCCGTGCAGTTAAATCCTTAAAGCAAGACTGCACTTATACAGCAGATTTAAGAAGATTAAAAAACCTCCAAAATGTTTTTACATTCTGGGGGTTTTTCTTTTAATATCAGATGTATAAAAGTATAAAAAATTGGGGTCGTCATGCAGCAGACAGCAGACGGTATTCGTGTCAGTGAGCCATTATTTCCAGCTGCTTCAAGTTTTTCGACTGAAGTCACGCCTTCGGTCAGACCGAAATACCAGCGTTATGGATTCAGATTTCATGGCAGTGCATCCGAATATTTTGGTATCTGGATGGTGAATCTGATGCTGACTATAGTGACATTGACCTTGTACAGCCCTTGGGCCAAAGCACGCCGTATGCGTTATTTCTACGGCAATACCCAATTTTTAAAACATCGCTTCGACTTTGTGGCCATGCCGAGCCGGATCCTGCTGGGTCGTCTGTTTGCACTGGAACTATATCTGGTTACCGTCGTACTGACCAACTATTCAATCCTTGCTACCAGCTCTTTATTGATGGTCGCTGCGCTGTGTTTGCCCTGGCTCATTCGGATGACCCTGAAATTCAAGGCCCGAAATAGCAAATATGGCAATGTGCGCTTTTATTTTAATGGCAGCAACCGCGAGGCTTACAGGGTCTTATTTCTGGCCATCCTGATCAATATCTTTACTTTGCTGCTGTTTAGTCCGGTGATGATCTGGCTCTACAAACGCTATTGCTTTAATCATTTATCGATTGGTCAGCTGCAATTCAAGCTGAATATTAACTGGTCCAAGTTTATGTCTGCCGTTTATCTGCCCTTGAGTCTTTGCCTGCTGGTTGGTATTGGCTTGCAGCAGTGGTGTACTGGGTAGACCGGATAGGGACCAATTTGTTTAGTCTGGGTTTACTGCTTAGCTATCTGCTTTGCCTGGCGCTGGTCTGGCCGGTCATTTCTGCACGTTTATATATCATTACATGGAATCATGTGGAGCTTGGTCAAAGTTACTTCAAAACACGGGTAAGCACCTGGCGTTATAGCTGGATTGTGCTGAGCAACTGGATGGTACGTGTTCTTAGTCTGGGCTTAATGACGCCTTGGGCTGCCATCCGTTTATATGAATATCAGTTGAACCATCTGGAACTCTATGTAGCAGAAGATGAAGCTAATCTTGAGCATATCTTGCAACCTGACCCGAGTGCTTTGGCTGATGAAATCCTGGACGTATTTGATTTCGATGCATCGCTATAGGAGTAAATGTGATGAAACGACCTGTCGAAGTTAAGTTTTATGACGGAATTCTCGCTGAAGCCCGCCGTGCCTGGATTGTACCGGATCAGCAACAAGGGATTGCCCTGAAACTTGATGAGGATGTTCCAGCACAAGTTAGCGATGCAGATTTTTATTTTGCTTATCCGGACATGGCCTACATTGGGGGTGTCGGTGGTCGTAAACCGATTATTGAGCTATCTGAAGAACGTCGGATTGAGTTTTTAAGCAAAGCGCCGCATTGGCTCGGGATTAAACATAAAGATATTTATCATGCGATCTGGAAATTTGAACGTTACCAATCCTGATTTTCTTTTCCATGATCATCGTGATTAGTGCAGTGATTATGATTTTAAAATGGGGGATTCCTTATAGCGCCAAACAGCTGGCAAAACTCCTTCCGGAGCAGACTCTGGTTGAAGTAGGCAACCGGACAGAGCAGCAGTTAATTGCCCAGACCCAACCAAGTACACTACCGGAAGAACAGCAGATGCGATTAAAAACTTTGTATGAACAAAAGATTGCTGTAGGAAAACCTGCAAAAATTATTTTCCGTCAAGGTGGATCAAGCATGGGCATGAATGCCGCAGCCATCCCGAATAACACCATTATTGTGACCGATGAACTGGTGAAAATCAGCGGCACCGATGAGGAAGTCCTTGCCGTACTGGCCCATGAACAAGGCCATCTGGTACAGAAGCACAGCATGCAAAAAGTGATTTCCAATCTGGGGGCGGCGGGACTGTTTGCCTTGGTGACCGGAGATTTAAGTGATGTGGTCACAGCCTCTGTAGTCGTGTTGACTGATGCTGGATACTCACAAGCGATTGAACTGGATGCCGATGACTATGCCATGCAGCATTTGCATCAACAGCAGATTTCCAGTATTCACTTGTCTAACTTTTTGCAGCGGGTGGAAAATGCCAGAATACTGGCAGAGGAATCGCAAACCATAAAAATGAAAAATTTCACTCTCAATATCGATGGAAAAGACCGACACCTGACAGAAACCGAACTGAAATGGATTCGCCTGATCGGGAAGTTTAAAAAATATCTGAAATCTCACCCCGAACTGGATAAAAGAATTGAGCGTATTCATGCCTTTAATGAACAGGCGAATCATCGTATCTAGTTTCTGATCATTACTATGCTTTGATTATCAAGGCTTTTTAGTCCCTATCTTTGCCAGTTAGCAGTCAGATTTTCCTGTCCCATACGGATCAGATGATCCAGTACTACATTTTCAAGTTTATTCAGGTCAGTGGATTCATCATTACTTTGAATCGTTACGGTAATATGATCTGCCTCGGGTGTCAGACTTACTTCTGCACCTGGAAAATGAATCAGGAAATTTTGTTCGGTTTCATCAATATTAAATTTATGTGTCCAGTGATTGGCCAGGCGTTTGGCAATTCGTGAAGCTTGATGCGTCTGGATATGGGCAATACTTTTCATCAGTTTTCTACACTATTCATCATTATCCTGCACTTTAAACCAAGCGGTGATGCTGTCATAACCCTCAAAGCGTTACACAGCGTTTTAATCTTGCAACATCGAATCACAGTAGCCGGAGCGGATTTGATATAATAGGAAAAATCCAATTTCAACAAGCCAGGTTCTCCCATGTCCAAGCCTTATTTAATTGCCCCTTCTATTTTATCTGCTGACTTTGCCCGTTTAGGTGAAGAAGTCGAGAACGTGTTGGAAGCAGGTGCAGACGTTGTCCATTTTGATGTCATGGACAACCATTATGTACCGAACCTGACTTTTGGTGCAGGTGTTTGCAAGGCCTTAAAAAATTATGGGATCAAGGCGCCAATTGATGTGCATTTGATGGTCAAACCTGTGGATCGCATGATCGGGGATTTCCTTGAAGCGGGTGCTGATATCATTACTTTTCATCCAGAAGCTTCTGATCATATTGACCGTTCTTTACAGTTGATCAAATCAGGTGGTGCAAAAGCGGGGCTGGTATTTAATCCGGCAACACCATTGCATTACTTGGATTATGTGCTGGATAAAGTCGATCAAATCCTGCTCATGAGCGTGAACCCGGGCTTTGGCGGACAGAAATTTATTCCAATGACTTTGGATAAATTGCGTCAGGCACGCAAACTGATTGATGCTTCAGGTCGTGATATTCGTTTGGAAGTTGATGGCGGCGTTACGCCAAGCAATATTCGTGAAATTGCCGAAGCGGGTGCCGATATGTTTGTGGCGGGTTCAGCTATTTTTGGTAAGCCGGATTATAAAGCTGTGATTGATGAAATGCGTGCGGAATTAGCGAGAGTAGGGCAGGTTCAACTCTAATCGTTAAAAACTCATAAGTGCATAAATATGTGGATAACTTTATGGATAAGTGTGTAGATATCTATGTTGATAACCATATGGATATGTTGCATAAAATGTAATCGTTTGTAGCTTGATTGATTGCGATTTAGACAAAATTTGTATAAAAAGAACTCAAATTGGGTTCTTTTTTATTGTTTATAACCCTTGTGTTCGGTGGTTGTTTATTCACCATAGGTTGATAATGGAACCAGGCAAAAAGTGATCAATGTGTCGTATATTTGTGTTTCATTATGTAATTTCTCCAGACAAAGTTTAAATTTAATTGATGTGTATAACTTAATATTCTGAGTCCATTCTCATGTAATTGTTGTGAATGAATTGCCCGATTATTAGAACTATTTCTGACTTGGCATTTTCAACATCTACCATAACCAGAGTAGCCATGAATGTCGTGGAGATTTGAGTAAGGCAAAGTTAAGTTGTATCTCGATAAGTCATTTTTTGTAAAAATAGCCAGATTACTGCAATGTGGTTTTATAAAATTTTTACACCTAGGAGGAACGACCTCCCTTGTGAATTGCGTGTCGGAATTTACAGGAAAAATCGTCAGGATGGCCTGATTCTTATATAAAAAGAGGAGGGCTGCATGGCCTGGATCGTACTTATTCTTGCGGGTATTTTTGAAATCGTGTGGGCATATTCGATGAAGCTGTCCGAAGGATTTACTCGTTTAACCCCCAGTATCATTACTATTGTTTTCATGGTACTGAGTTTTGCTTTGCTGGCTTATGCGATGCGTACTTTGCCGCTAGGTACAGCCTATACGATCTGGACCGGGATTGGTGCAGTGGGTTCATTTCTCATCGGTATTTGGGTTCTGGGTGAACCTGCTACAGCATTGCGTATGCTGGCTGCCGTACTCATCATTTCCGGTCTGGTACTGATGAAAGTATCCTCTTCATAATTTGTTTCTGTCTGTCTCGGTGAACTGGGTTAATATAGAAAATGAACTCCAGTGATTGGGACAGGGCACCATCATGAACTTAAGTTATCTTTATATGGACTCGCCTGTAGGTCAGCTACAGCTGGTCGCGAATGAAACCGCGCTGGTAGCCGTGCTTTGGGATTGTGAACAGCCGAATCGGGTGAAACTGGCGACCTTGGTTGAAGATCCGCGACATCCGGTCTTGATTGAAACCAGACGCCAGCTCCAAGAATATTTTGCCGGTCAGCGCAATGTTTTTGACCTGCCTTTGGACTTTGCCGGTACTGATTTTCAGAAAAAAGTTTGGCAGGCGCTACTGAATATTCCCTACGGACAGACCCGAAGCTATCGTGACATTGCTGAACAGGTGGGTAATATCAAGGCAGTACGCGCCGTGGGTGCAGCCAATGGCAAAAACCCGATTTCGATTATTGCACCCTGTCATCGGGTGATTGGTCGCAGTGGCAAGCTGGTAGGATTTGCCGGTGGTTTGGATAAAAAAGAAATCCTGTTAAATATTGAGCGAACGCATTAATATTTAAACACTTAAAACAAATGAAAATTAGAATATGGAACATTCTACCATACAGCTATTAAGTCCATTTTGGTCCAGCTTAGGGTGGATTCTTCTGCTTTTCTTTGGCGTGATGATTTTTAAATTATTCAAGCCATTTTTAAAAGGGAAATTAGGAGAATTTGCGGTTGCTGCCCATGTCAAACTGTATTTAAAAGATCTTCAATATATTCTGCTCAATGATTTGACTCTTCCAGACGGGACAGGCGCGACCACGCAGATCGATCATCTGTTATTAAGTCCTTACGGAATATTTGTGATTGAGACTAAAAACTATAAAGGCTGGATATTTGGAAACGAGCGACAAAAAACCTGGACCCAGAAAATCTATAAAAACAGTTATAAATTTCAGAATCCGATTCATCAGAACTATAAGCACATCAAAGTATTGGAGCAGCTACTGGCAGATATTGTGGAACCAGACCTTTTGCATTCTGTGATTGTATTTATGCCGGATGCTGTGTTTAAAACACCGATGCCAAATCATGTATTTCGGGGTGCAGGCTGGATCGACTATGTGAAAAGTTTTGATCAGCAGATGATTTCTGAAACGAAATTAAAACGGATACAACTGCGGTTAGAAAAAGAAGTTTTAGAAAAATCCTGGAAAACTAATCGGGAACACGTAGAAAATTTAAAGCAGCATAAGCAGTCATAAGTTTTTTACGGACTCATAAAAAAAGCCTGTGAATCATTCAAAGGCTTTTTGGTTTTAAATATTTGAAGCTTTCAGTTTTTCGGTAATCTCGGCCAGAACTTTAATCCGTTTCACTTCGTCCCATAAGGCTTTGGCTTCAGGATAATGTTTCGACATCATGCCCAGCCATTGCTTGTAACGGCCGACCATCCCGATCTCAGTTTTGGCTGGGCCGTTGATAAAACGAATTTGTAGTTGCAGTAGTTCATTCCAGTTCATCAAAGGTGCATCCGAGTTTTGACGGATACATTGGGTCAGGTCGGGTGTAGTCACTGCACCACGGCCAATCATCAGATCTTCGCAACCGGATTCCAGACGGCACTGTTTGGCATCGGCATTGTTCCAGATTTCACCATTGGCGATCACATTGATCTTAAGTGTCTCACGAATCGGTTGTAGCTGGTCCCAGAATGCGGGCGGAGTATAGCCATCGGCTTTGGTGCGCGCATGCACGGTAACCCATGCTGCTCCTGCATCTTCAATGGCATGGGCATTTTCCAGCATGAAATTACGGTCCATATAACCCAGACGCATTTTGGCGGAAACCGGAATATGCGCAGGCACTGCATCACGCACGGCTTTAACCAGCTCATGCACGACTTCGGGTTCATCGAGCAGGACTGAACCACCACGATGACGGTTCACGGTTTTGGCCGGACAGCCAAAATTCATGTCAATTGCCGGTGCGCCCATGGCTGCCACTTTGGCGGCATTCGCTGCTAGCATCTCCGGATTATTTCCTAAGAATTGGACATGTACCGGTGTACCTGCCGCCGTCTTGCCATCATTCAACAGTTCCGGGCAGTAAGTATGATAAATATGATCGGGCAGAAGGGAATCGGTGACACGGATAAACTCGGTCACACACCAGTCAAAGCTACCTACGGATGTCAGCACATCACGCATAATCGGATCGGTTAAGCCTTCCATGGGAGCAAGCACAAGTTTCAACGGTGCACACCTGTAAATTTAAAACGGTGTTATACGTTTTTTTAGGCAGCCTGTCTAGGCTGGATCGGAATTGAATGATGAGTACCTGAAAATTGAACTTTTTGGGCTGATATAAAAAGGCCTTTAATGTGGATTAAAGGCCTTTAAAAGTGAAGCTTAGGATGATTTAGCGATATCCAGCCATTTTAATCAGCCAGTTTCTCGACTTTCATACTCTCACGATAATACTGACAGCCCTTGTACAACAGGAAGCAACCAATCAATCCGGCAATCGCATTGACGATCGAGATCGAGTTACCAACCATTAAGGTATTCTGGAAATATTTATCCGTGATTAATGCCACAGCGGTGGTTCCGACGCCTAAGGCAATCAGGTTTGAAACCAGCAGGAACTTGGCAGATACCTGTGCGCGTAGCTGGTTTGGTGTCAGCATTTGCGTAGCAGCAGCCGATGCAGGAATCGGGAAAGTGGAGAAGAACATCGCCACAAAAATCAGCGCAAATGAAAGCTGCATATTATCGACCTGAGTGAACAGCACACTCGGAATAATCAGCGCTGCACAGCCAATCGCACCGGTACGAATTGCAGCATCGCTATAGCCACGTTTCGAGAAGAAGTCGATCAACCAGCCACAGAATAAGGCACCCGAAGTATTCGCGACTAGAATAATCGTACCGAGGATATAACCGGTTTGACTCGCATCCAGACCGAAATTACGCATGTAATAGGCAGGTGCCCAGCCCAGCAGCGAATACAGCATCATGGTGTAAAAAGAAAAGCCAATAAAATGACAGAAGAAGGTCTTTTTATGTGTCTTGATAAAACCAATCGAATTTTTGAAAGAGGCTTTAATGACCTGGCCATCCTGATCGACTTTCATACCCTTACGTGCAGGTTCACGCACCGTCAGCACCATGAGTAGGGCTAGTAATACGCCTGGAAGACCCACAATCATAAAGGTAAGTTGCCAGGTTTTCACTTCACCAATGAGGGGTAAGGCTACGAAGCTGACATCTTTTAGCAGGCCAATCACATAGCCGCCAATCAGGAAAGCTAGGCCCGAACCAATAAAGGCACCAATCGCATATACACCGAGTGCACGGCCTAATTTATCTTTCGGAAATAAATCGGCAACGATTGAATAAAAGGCAGGGGAAAGCGCAGCTTCACCGGCACCCACACTCAGACGTGCAATAAACATTTGAATAAAGTTTTTACTGAGGCCACAAGCCGCTGTAGCGAGACTCCAGAATGCAATCCCGGTTGCAATAATTTTAATCCGTGACTTTTGATCCGCCAATGCGGCAATGGGCAAGCCCATAATGGCATAAAATAAGGAGAAGGCCAGACCCTGTAACAGACTAAACTGAGTATCGCTCAGCATTAAATCGGCTTTAATCGGTTCAATCATGAGCGATAAAATTTGACGGTCTACAAATGACAGAATGTAAGCCACCATACAAATGACCACCACATACCATTGATAGGTGCTGCTTTCCGGTGGCGGTTCAATCTGTTCAGACAGCGGCACAGCCGTTTCTGTCGGTGTAGGCTCAAAATTTTGATTTGTTGGTTGAATCGTCCTTTCAACCATTTCTAGGTTCAGCGATTTATCATTCATCATGCAACATCCTGTGCTGATCGTTTGAGATATTTATTTGATACTTTTAATATGCTTGTTATTTTTATATTGTATCGTATTTAATTAATCTAGAGCCTAAATAGAGAGACGTCAATCTTTTTTAAAAATAGATACAAATAATTTTTAAAGGCAAAAAAAAGGAATCATAATGATTCCTTTTTTTGAGTTTAAATTTTTAGCCACGCTCAACCAGCGTTAAAATATCGTAGGTTGCAACCAGTTCATTGCGTTGGTTTTTTACTTTAATATCCCAGACCACGACACCATGTGGCTTCTGTGCCGGATCGCGCAGTGCTTTTGGAGTTTTCTGCTTACAGGTCAGTTCTACCTGAATGGTATCGCCAATTTTCACCGGTTCTACAAAGCGCAAGTTGTCCATGCCATAGTTGGCAATGACTGGGCCCTGGGCGGCATCAACGAATAAACCGGCTGCGGCAGACACCACGAAATAGCCATGTGCCACACGTTCACCAAACAGGGATTCTGCTGCAGCAATCTTGTCCATATGCGCATAGAAGTGATCACCGCTCAGGCAGCCGAAATTCACCAGATCCGCTTCGGTCACGCTACGTCGTGCAGTCAGTAAACGCTCGCCTATACGCAATTCATCAAATGATTTTTTAAAAGGATGCACGCGGTCTTCAAAGACTTGAGCTCCAGCCGTCCAGCTATGGCCGACCTGAGTCATGGCATTTGGCGAGCCTTGAATCGCAGTACGTTGCATATAATGTTTGACTGCACGCAAGCCGCCGAGTTCTTCACCGCCACCGGCACGTCCCGGTCCACCATGAACCAGTAAAGGTAATGGAGAGCCATGTCCGGTACTTTCTTTGGCACTTTCTGCATCCAGAATATGGACACGGCCATGCCATGGCGCAATTTTGCTCAGCAGTTGTTCAATATTTTCATCAGTATTGCGTACGATAGATGCCACTAAGCTACCTTCGCCACGTGCCACCAAGTCAGCCAGCTGAGCCAGGTCAGTATATGGCATTAAAGTCACTACAGGTCCAAAGGCTTCAATCTTATGAATATTTTCTGCCTGATCCGGTGCTTTGCAGACCAATACGGTTGGTGGATAACATGCGGATTTCTCTGTATTTTGTACTTGAATCCTAAAGTCCTGACGCAAGTGGCTACCGAATACGATTTCTGCATTTTGACTGAGCTGTTCAACTTTTGCAGCGACATCATGTTTCTGTTTGACGCTGGCCAAAGCACCCATCGTCACGCCTTCCTGAGCCGGATCGCCCACGACCACTTTTTTTAGTTTTTCAATCAGACGACTTTGTACTGTATCCAATAGCTCGGCTGGCACAAAAGCACGACGAATGGCAGTACATTTTTGTCCAGCTTTGGTGGTTATTTCACGGAAAACTTCACGCACAAATAAATCAATCGTTTCATCATTGGCTTGCGCCGTCAAAATCGCACTGTTGACCGAGTCTGCTTCCATGGTGAACGGAATCGAGTAGGCATTTAAATGTGGATGCGAACGCAGTTTTTGCCCTGTTGAAGCAGAACCGGTAAAAGTGACCGTATCTTGAGGATTTAAATGATCAAATAAATCATAGATCTGTCCGCAAATAAGCTGCAGTGAACCTTCTGGCAAGAAACCGCTTTCATGAATAGCTTTGACCACGGCATGGGTCAGCTCGGCACCTTCGGTCGCCGGTTTGACAATACAGGGTACGCCCGCCAGTAGCGTCGGTGCGATTTTCTCCAGCATGCCCCAGATTGGAAAGTTAAAGGCATTGATATGCACGGCTACACCGGCTTTAGGCGTCAGAATATGTTTCGCGCCAAAGCTACCTTGCTTAGAAAGAGGAATCCAGGCATCTTCGACCAACGCTGTTTCATCACTCAGTTCACGACGCACCAAACTCGAATAGGCATATAAGGTGCCAATCCCGCCTTCAATATCAATCCAGGCATCTTTACGGGTACAGCCGGTTACTTTGGCAAGCTCATAAAAGTCTTCTTTGCGTTCCATCAAATACTGTGCCACTTGCTTCAGTGCATTGGCACGTTGATGAAACGTCCATGTGGCGATAGTCGCGCCTTTTTGTTTGGCATACTTCACCACGGCTTGGGTATCGATGCCCTGACTGCCGACCTGATAAACCGCTTCACCGCTAATGGCATGATAAACCGTACGTAAATCGGCTTGCGCTTTGTATTCCTGGCCGTACACCAGTGAAGATAAGCTTTTGATGGCAATAGGATTATGGGTTGATTCAGTATCTTGATAATCCATTGTGCTTGAGCTGCTGTCTAACTCTAACATTGTAAAAACTCCATTTATGATACGTTTTGAGATGTATTTTAATTTTGATGTTTTATAATTTGTGTTGAAAAATTGAAAATGTCAATCATAAATCTGTGTTTAAAAATGCGTAACAATAAAATAAAAAATATTAAATTATATAAAACAAATATTTAGTAAAAATAAGGGATAAAAATTAAATGATACCAATAAATAGATATTGATTTTAATTGCGTATCGTTTTAATTTGAATGTATCAACACTTGGGATAAGTGAGGGAACAATGAATAATCAACAACAAATCTTCGATCAAAAGATTGAAAAGGATATTTCCATCGAG
Organism: Acinetobacter sp. 40AMC3-4; assembly: GCF_049898185.1. GTDB lineage: Bacteria > Pseudomonadota > Gammaproteobacteria > Pseudomonadales > Moraxellaceae > Acinetobacter. Next base: position 64,546 of record NZ_JAFCXG010000010.1, on the reverse strand, counting down.
CCGAAGGACTGGATGCCGGATGCTTATCGTAAGACCTTGATTCGTCAGATTGGTCAGCATGCACACTCTGAAGTGGTGGGCATGTTGCCGGAAGGCAACTGGATTACCCGTGCACCGACCTTGAAGCGTAAAGCTGTGCTGATGGCAAAAGTTCAGGACGAAGCCGGTCATGCTTTGTATCTGTACAGTGCTGCAGAAACCTTGGGGGCGGATCGTGACGACATGATGGATAAGCTGATTGCCGGTCGCATGAAATATTCATCCATTTTTAACTATCCAACTCTGAGCTGGGCCGATGTTGCAGCGATTGGCTGGCTGGTGGATGGTGCAGCAATTGTCAATCAGGTTGCGTTGTGCCGTACGTCTTATGGTCCTTATGCCCGCGCTATGGTGCGCGTCTGCAAGGAAGAAAGTTTCCATCAGCGTCAGGGCTTTGAAGCCATGATGGAACTGGCCAATGGTACGCCGGAACAAAAGCAGATGGCACAGGATGCCGTGAACCGTTTTTGGTGGCCGGCACTGATGATGTTTGGTCCAAGTGATGATAATTCACCGAACAGTGCACAAAGTATGCAGTGGAAAATTAAATTATTCAGCAACGATGAGCTACGTCAGAAATTTGTCGATAACACCGTGTCGCAAGTTTTACAGCTGGGTTTAACCGTTCCCGATCCAGACCTTAAATTCAATGAAGCCACCGGACATTATGAATTTGGTGAAATCAATTGGGATGAGTTTTTTGCGATTCTTGCAGGCAAGGGACCGTGTAACCATGAGCGTATTGAAGCACGCCGCAAAGCTTGGGAAGGCGGCAAGTGGGTACGTGATTCAGCAGCCGTCTATGCGCAGAAACAGCAGCAACAGTCAGCAGCACAAAAAGTTGCTTAAAAAATAGTTTGATCAATATAAGGAAATTTGCTCATGAATAACAAAAATAACTGGTCACTTTATGAAGTGTTTGTGCGTAGTAAACAGGGTCTGAGTCACCGTCATGTCGGCAGCCTGCGTGCGCCGGATGAGGAAGTCGCACTACAAAATGCCCGCGATGTATATACCCGCCGCAATGAAGGGATCAGTATCTGGGTGGTGAAATCTGAATTGATTACCTCTTCCCAGCCAGATGAAAAAGCAGAGTTTTTTGAACCCGCTTTGGACAAGGTTTATCGTCATCCAACCTTTTATAACATTCCAGCTGGCATCGAGCACATGTAAAGGGAAAGGTGAAGATTATGACAAATCAAGTATTGGCAGAATTTCTTTTACATGTGGGTGACAGTCAACTGATCCTGTCTCATCGTTTGGCAGAGTGGTGTGGTCATGCACCTGAACTGGAGCTGGATATTGCCTTAGCCAATATTGGACTGGATTTATTGGGTCAGGCACGTACTGCCCTCAGTCTGGCGGGTGAAGTGGAAGGACAGGGTCGTGATGAAGACAAGCTGGCTTATTTCCGCACCGAGCGTGAATACCGTAATTTGCTGCTGTGCGAACAGCCGAATGGTGATTTTGCCCAGACTTTGGTACGCCAGTGGTTGATGGATCACTACCACGCTTTATTGTTTAGCGCCTTAAGTCAAAGTCAGCATGCTGAGTTGGCGGCTTTTGCAGTGAAATCACTCAAAGAAGTGAAATATCACCAGCGTTTTTCCACCACCTGGATGGAACGCTTAAGTTTAGGTACCGCAGAAGCGCATGAAAAAACCCAGCAAGGTTTAAACCAGTTATGGCGTTTTACCGAGGAACTTTTTGTCCTGACGGCTGATGAAAGACAGCTGGTTGATAGCGGTGTCATTCCAGATATTGAAAATTTAAAAGCCCAGTGGCTGGAGACCATTACATCCGAGTTAGCGCGATTTGAATTAAGCCTGCCAGAGCTAGGCGCTTATCGCAGTGGGGCTAAACAGGGTTTACATACAGAACATCTCGGTTTTGTTTTGGCTGAACTGCAATACATGCAGCGCTCATATCCAAACATGAACTGGTAATTCGGCACAATCACAGGGAGTGAGTCGCATGAATCTGATTCGACACGTAGAAGATCAATGTTGGGACGTTTTACAGCAGGTTTCTGATCCAGAGATTCCAGTATTGTCAGTGATTGATCTGGGTATGATTCGTGGCGTCGAGCTGAATCAGCAGGATGAAATTGTGGTGCGACTCACGCCGACCTATAGCGGCTGTCCGGCCACGGATTTATTAAAAGCAGAAATTACCCAGGCTTTCGAGGCCAATGGTTTGACACCGGTCAAAGTCATTGTGGACCTGTCTCAAGCCTGGACCACGGACTGGATGAGTGAATCGGGCAAACACAAATTACAGCAATATGGTATTGCCCCGCCGCAAGGCCAGTCACATAGCTGTGGTACGCATGTGGCATTGACCGATGGCATCACCTGTCCACAGTGCTTAAGTAACAACAGCAAATTATTAAGTGAATTCGGTTCGACCGCCTGTAAAGCTTTATATCAATGTCGGGACTGCTTAGAAACTTTTGACTATTTCAAATGTATTTGATTGTAACGATTGCGCGGTGGGCAGGGTAAACCAATAACAAGCCTGAACACCGCCACCTAAAAGAAGGATTTTGCCATGAGCCAATTTATACCATTAACCATTAAATCGATTCAGCCACAAACCGAGCAAGCGATCTGCATTGCCTTTGATCTCTCGCCTGAGCAGTTGGATACTTTTCAATATCAGCCGGGTCAGCACCTCACCATTCGTCATTTAACTGATGACGGCGAGCTGCGCCGCTGCTACTCGATCTGCAGTGATACTCAGGAAGACATGAGCATTGCGATTAAAAAAATTGATCAGGGTCAGTTTTCAACCTGGGCCAATGCGCATCTCAAAGCGGGCGATGTACTAGAAGTCATGCCACCGCAAGGGGTGTTCTTTCAGAAAGCCGCCAAGGCTGGTGGCCAGAATTATCTAGGATTTGCAGCAGGCAGTGGCATTACGCCAATTTTATCGATTGTAAAGTCGGTGTTGAACCGTCAAGCGGAAGCAACATTCACTCTGGTATATGGCAACCGCTCCTGGAAACAGACCATGTTCTCTGAACAGATCATGGACTTGAAAGACCGTTTTAAGGAACGTCTGCAACTGGTAAATATTTTTTCACGTGAACTGAATGACAGTGACATCTTTAATGGTCGGATTGATGCAGACAAATTGCAGCAGTTATTTCAGGCCAATCTGATTTCTGCCGAAGCAGATCACTGTTTCGCTTGCGGTCCTGAAGAAATGATGACAGCAGTCGAAACGGTATTACCGACTTGGGGCATTCAACGCAGCAAGATTCATACGGAACGCTTCAATACGGGTACTGCACCGAAAGCAACCGCCCAGCAGATGGAAAGCCGCAGCGAAGAACGCGTCAATATCATCCTCGATGGTCGCGAGCTGATTGTTGAAGTCTCTAAGCAGGATGACAGTATTTTAGATGCTGCGCTACGTGCCGGAGCCGACCTGCCATATGCCTGTAAGGGCGGCGTTTGTGCCACCTGTAAATGTAAGGTGTTAGAGGGACAGGTTGAAATGGCGGTGAATTACAGTCTGGAAGAAGATGAAATTCAGAAAGGCTATGTGCTCAGTTGTCAGGCACGTCCAACCACGGCCAATGTCCGACTCAGTTTTGATGAATAAAAGCTGAATTTACAGCACCGCGAGCATAGCAGGAGTTCAAGGATGACCTACATTAAAACCAGCTCACCCAAGCCGGGTGTGGTACTGATCGAGCTAAATCGTCCAGAAAAGCGCAATGCTTTAAACAATGCTACCTTGCAAAACATTGCAGCCTGTCTACAGGACTTGGAAACAGATGCTGCTGTGAAAGCCGTGGTCATCACCGGAAATACGCAATGCTTTGCTGCCGGTGCTGATTTAAATGAGCTGGCGCAGTTAGATGTGGTCAGCATCCAGCAAGACCAACGCCCACTGCTCTGGAAAAAAATTGATGAATTTTCCAAGCCTTTAATCATGGCCGTAAATGGTTATGCTTTTGGTGCAGGTTTCGAGTTGGCTTTGCATGGTGACATGGTGCTGACCGGAGAAAATGCCCAGTTTGCCTTGCCTGAAATCGGTTTAGGTATGTTGCCGGGTGCCGGTGGAACCCAGCGTCTGGCCCGTCTGGTCGGTCAGCAATTAACGATGCGCTGGGCCATGACTGGTGAAATGATTTCGGCACAAACAGCCTTGCAACATGGCATTAGTAGCCAGGTTTGTCCGGCAGGATTGACCGTGCAATACGCACTGGAACTGGCAGAAAAAATTGCCAAGCAGGCACCGCTGGCCATTCGTGCCATCAAGCAATCTTTAAAGTCGATTCATGAAGTGACTTTAAGTCAGGGACTGAAACTTGAACGTCAACATTTTGTCTGGCTGGCGGCGACCCAAGATCGCCAGGAAGGCATCAATGCATTTTTAGAAAAAAGAAAACCAGAATTTAGAGGTGTGTAATGGATTATCAAACAATTATTGTCGAAGAAAAAAATGCAGTGGGCTACCTGACCTTTAACCGTCCAAAACAGCTCAACAGTTTTAATGAAACCATGCATCAGGAAGTCTCTAAAGTCATCAAGGCCTGGGCCAAAGACAGCCAGATTCGTGCCGTAGTGATTTCAGCAGAAGGTCGTGGTTTCTGTGCTGGTCAGGATCTGAATGATCGTGTGGTCGATCCGAATGCCGATGCACCGGACTTAGGCCTGTCGATTGAAAAATACTACAACCCTTTGATCAAGCTGATTACCGAAATGCCTAAACCCGTGATTTGTGCGGTGAATGGTGTGGCAGCAGGGGCAGGCGCCAATATTGCCCTGGCGTGTGACATTGTGGTGGCAGCAAAATCAGCCTCATTTATTCAAGCCTTCTGCCGTCTTGGCTTAGTCCCAGATTCAGGCGGTACCTGGTTCCTGCCGCGTCTGGTCGGCCGTGCCCAAGCGATGGGTCTTGCCATGCTTGGCGATAAAATTCCGGCTGAGCGCGCAGTACAACTCGGCATGATCTGGCAAGTGGTTGAAGATGAGCAATTGCAGGCAGAAGCGAAAAAACTGGCAGAGCATCTGGCGCAGCAACCGACCTATGGTCTGTCCCTGATCAAAAAAGCCATTCATGCCGCAGCAGAAAACAATTTGGATGAGCAGCTCATTCTGGAACGTGACCTGCAACGTCTGGCTGGACGTTCAAGCGATTATAAGGAAGGTGTACAAGCCTTTATGCAGAAGCGTACCCCTGAATATAAAGGATGCTAAATCATGCAACAGATCAATTTGGAACAAGTCAAAGTTGCTGTGGTCGGTGCTGGAACCATGGGGATTGGCATTGCACAACTGGCAGCCATGCACGGGCATCCGACCTATGTGTTTGATCTCGATCGCAGCAAAGTTCAGAGTGCCTTGACTGCTTTAGAGGCGCAGCTGAGCAAGCGCGTACAAAATGGCAAAATGACCCAGCAATTGCTGGAGAGTACCTTCGCCAATCTGATTGTGGCAGAGGACATTCAGCAGATTGCCGATGCGGGCTTAATTATTGAAGCCATTGTTGAAAAGAAAGAAGTCAAACAAAACCTGTTTCAACAGCTGGCTGCCATTTGCCCGGAACAGACGATTTTTGCGTCTAATACTTCTTCAATTTCCATTACCGCAATTGCCTCGGCGATTCCACATCCCGAGCGAGTGATTGGTCTGCATTTCTTTAATCCGGCGCCGGTGATGAAACTGGTCGAGATTATCCGCGGACTGAAAACCTCAGAAACTATTGCAGATGCTGTATTTGAGCTAATGAAGGGCTGGAACAAAGTTCCAGTCAGAGCCAAATCGACGCCCGGTTTTATCGTCAATCGTGTCGCGCGACCTTATTATGCCGAAGCCTTTCGCGCCTTGCAGGAAAATGCTACCACCCCGGAACAGCTCGATTACATCATGCGCGAATGTGGCCGTTTTGCCATGGGACCGTGTGAACTCACCGACCTGATTGGTCAGGATGTGAATTTCTCGGTCACGCAAAGTGTCTATCAGGAATTTTTCTATGAGCCACGCTACCGCCCATCCTTGATTCAAAAAGAGCTGGTCGATGCCGGCTGTTATGGCCGCAAGTCCGGTCAGGGTTTTTATGATTATACGCAGTCCCAGCCTGCACCTGTATATGAATTGCCAGTGTGTTATGCCAAGTCGCTGAATAAGCTCAAAGTCACTATAAAAGGTGAATGGCTGCATTCAGCAGCACTGATTGAACGTTTAAAACAGGCCTCTCATGTGGAGCTGAGTTTTCAGGCGGCAGAACAGAATGAAATCCTGATTGGTGATCTTTCCCTGCGATTATCGCTCGGCGAGTCGGTTGAACTGGCTTATCCGCATGAGCCTGTGGTGTTGATGGATTGGCATGCAGATTGGACAAATGCTCAGGCGATTCCAGTCGTTGCATCACTGGCGTGTAGTGCTGAACAGTGCCAGGCAGTAGAGCTATTCCTCATAGGTATGGATATGATACCTATTTGGTCTAAGGATCATCCCGGTCTTTATGTTATACGTAGTATTGCCATGTTGGTGAATGAAGCCTGTGAAGCAGTATTGCATGATATTGCATCAGAACAAGATATTGATTCTGCTATGAAATATGGCGTTAATTATCCTTGTGGTCCATTCGAATGGGCAGATAAAATTGGATATTACACAATTTTAAAAATTTTAGAAAATATGTATCGTATTTATGGTGAAGACCGCTATAGAACTAGTATATATTTAGCAAAGAAAGCGGTGCAGGGACATGCACAGAAAACTCAGCAGCAACCATTACGCGTTGCTGGCTAAAAGGAAGAATCATGGAACAGGTTTATATTTTTGATGGAATTCGCACCTCGATCGGACGCTATGCCGGCGGACTGAGCAGCATTCGTGCTGATGATCTGGCAGCGCTACCGATTCAATATCTGAAAGATCAGCATCCTGCCTTGCCATGGGCAGAACTGGATGAAGTGATCTTGGGCTGTGCCAATCAGGCCGGTGAAGATAACCGCAACGTGGCGCGTATGGCTGCTTTACTCGCAGGGTTGCCTGAATCTGTTCCAGCGCTCACCGTGAACCGCTTATGTGCTTCAGGTCTGGATGCCATTGGACTGGGAGCACGTGCTATCAAATCGGGTGAAGCACAATTTGTTTTGGCGGGTGGCGTAGAATCCATGAGCCGAGCGCCTTTCGTGCAATCCAAACCTACGACTGCCTTTAGCCGTACCCCTGAAATTTATGACACCACCATTGGCTGGCGTTTTATCAACCCAAAATTTAAAGCACAGTTTGGCGTTGACAGCATGCCGGAAACGGCCGAAAACGTCGCTGAAAAGTATCAGATTAGCCGTGCAGACCAGGACCTGTTTGCGTATCACAGCCAACAGAAAACCGCAGTAGCCCAGCAGAAGGGTATTTTTGCCGAAGAAATTCTGCCAGTAGAGGTCAAAGGTCCGAAGAAAAGCACTCTGACCATTTCCCAAGATGAGCATCCGCGCGCAGAGACGACGCTGGATAATCTGGCCGCCTTAAAAACCCCATTTCGTAAAGAAGGCGGCTCAGTCACCGCTGGCAATGCTTCGGGTGTCAATGACGGGGCGGCTTGCGTATTACTTGGGAATCAGCAGTTTGCCGAGCAGTATGGTTTGAGCCCGAAAGCTAAAATGATCGGGATGGCCAGCGCCGGTGTCGAAGCTAAATATATGGGTATTGGGCCGGTTCCAGCGGTACAGAAAGTGCTGAAACAGACTGGCCTGAGTCTGGAGCAGATGGACGTGATTGAGCTAAATGAAGCATTTGCAGCGCAATCGCTGGCCGTGATTCGTGAACTCGGCTTGCAAGACGATGATTCCAGAATTAACCCGAATGGCGGTGCCATCGCCTTGGGTCATCCGCTGGGTATGAGTGGCACCCGTCTGGTGATCACGGCCATGAAAGAACTAAAACGCCGTAAAGGCAAATATGCACTCTGCACCATGTGTGTCGGTGTGGGTCAAGGTGTGGCACTGGTTTTAGAAAATATGGATTAAACACATCATTCAATCAATGAATTAAACCGTGGTCAGGAAGACTGCGTCAGGAGTAAGAATATGAATAACAATGCAATGGAAAAAATTGAAAAAGTATCGGTTGATGAGTTACGCAGTGTTCAGCTACAGCGTATGAAAAAGACGTTGCAACATGCTTATCAGAATAGCCCGGTTTATAAAAAGAAATTCGATGATGCTGGCGTGCATCCAGACGATTTTAACTCACTGGAAGATCTGGCCAAATACCCGTTTACCACCAAACAGGATTTACGTGATAACTATCCGTTTGGCATGTTCGCTGTGCCACAGGAACAGATTGTACGTGTGCATGCATCTTCTGGCACCACCGGTCAGCCGATCGTAGTCGGTTATACCCAAAATGATATTAATGTCTGGTCAGATGTAGTGGCGCGTTCATTACGTGCAGCCGGCTTGAGCAGTAAAGATATCATCCAGGTGTCTTATGGTTATGGTCTGTTTACGGGTGGTTTAGGTGCACATTATGGCGTTGAACGCTTGGGTGCAACGGTGATCCCAATGTCTGGCGGACAAACCGATAAACAGGCGCAACTGATTCATGATTTTAAACCGACAGCACTGATGGTTACGCCATCTTACTGCCTGAACATTATTGAAGCGCTTGAGAAGAAATTTGGCACAGCCAAAAACTGTTCGATTAAAACCGGTGTCTTTGGTGCAGAGCCATGGACCAATGAAATGCGCAAGGAAATTGAAGAGCGTTTAGGCATTGATGCGCTGGATATTTATGGTCTGTCAGAAGTGATGGGGCCGGGCGTAGCGATGGAATGTCTGGAATCCAAAGATGGCCCAACCATCTGGGAAGATCATTTCTATCCTGAAATTATCCATCCGGAAACTGGCGAAGTGCTGCCAGATGGCGAACTGGGTGAACTGGTCTTTACCACAATTACTAAAGAAGGCATGCCGGTAATCCGTTACCGTACCCGTGACCTGACCCGTTTATTGCCAGGCACGGCACGCACCATGCGCCGTATGGACAAGATTGTCGGCCGTAGTGATGACATGATGATTATTCGTGGGGTCAATGTCTTCCCATCACAGATTGAAGAGCAGATTTTACAGATCCAGCAACTGATTCCGAACTATCAGATCCAGATTTGCAAACAGGGACATCTGGATACATTGCATATCCGTACCGAAATGCGTAAAGATAGCAGTGACATTATGGCGCACCAGTTGGCAACTCAGCTGAAAAGCCAGATTAAAACCATGGTCGGAATCACCGTAAGTGTCGAAGTGTTACCTGAAGGGAGTCTGCCACGCTCTGAAGGCAAGGCACAGCGCGTGTTTGATATCCGCAAGTCTGCATGAAGTACTATTGGATGATAGCCAAATGGTCTATCATCCAGTTTCTATAAGGTAAAGTTAAACGCAATGAATCCGAAATTAAAACAAATAATTGATGACTTTATTCAAACTGAAGCACTCAGCGGAACCTCATTAATCATGACCATCTTTGGTGACTGTATTTTTCACCGGGGTGGCATTATCAGTCTGGCCAGTCTAATTCAGCTCATGGATGTCTTCGGATTTAATGAACGATCGGTACGGACTGCCGTATTTCGTCTGGTCCAAAATGGCTGGCTGATGTCTGAGAAAATTGGTCGCACCAGTTATTATCGCGTAACCGAAAGCAGCCGCCAGCGTTTTATTATGGCGGATCAAAAAATTTACAGTTTTCAGCATACCGAATGGGATCAGAAGTGGGATCTGGTGCTGCTCAGTTCAGTGGAACTGGAAAATAAACTGGTTCTGAAAAAAGAACTGGAATGGCTGGGCTTTGCCAATATCGCCACTAATGTCATGGCCTATCCGGGCTGTGATCACCAGAAACTGCAAAACCTGCTGCTGAACCTGAAAATGACCGACCAAGTCGTGGTGTTTAAGGCCGAAACCTTGCAGCTCTGGCAGGAATCCTATCCAACCGTGAAACGCATGGTTGCCACCAACTGGCCGGTGCAGGAACTGCATCAGCGCTATGAAAAATTTATTGCGGATTTCCGGGAATTCTTTCATCTGGTGGAACAGGAAGATGAGCTGGATCCGGTTCAGGCCTTTCAGTTGCGTATTTTGCTGATTCATCAATTCCGCCGGATTTTATTAAAAGATCCGAATCTGCCTTTTGAATTATTGCCATCCAACTGGCTTTCCCTGAATGCCCGTAATCTGAGCAGTAATTTATATCAAACGGTGGTTGCGGCAGGGGATGAGTTCTTTATGGAGATCGCCCGAACTTCGGAAGGTTCGATGCCGCCGGTACATCCACAATTTTATAAACGTTTTGGCGGTTTGCGACTGGAAGCCGTTAGCTAATCTAATTCTGCATTTTTAAAGGAATAAAATAATGCCGTGTTATGCCATTGATGGGGTGATTCCTGTGGTCAGCCCTCACGCTTATGTGCATCCGCAAGCCGTTCTGATCGGGGATGTAGTGATTGAAGAGGGCGTATATATCGGGCCTTTCGCTACTTTAAGAGCCGACTTCGGCGGGATTCACATCCAGAAAAATGCCAATGTTCAAGATTCCTGTACCATCCATGGCTTTCCCGGTAGCGTCACGCTGGTCGAAGAGTATGGCCATATCGGACACGGCGCGATTTTACATGGCTGTATCATTCGTAAAAATGTACTGGTCGGCATGAACAGCGTGATTCTTGATGAAGCCGAGATTGGTGAAAATACCATTGTTGGTGCTAATAGTACGGTTAAAGCCAAGGCCCAAATTCCGGAAAATTCATTGGTACTCGGTAGTCCAGCACGGGTCATCCGTCCCCTGGACACCAAAGAAATTGCTTGGAAAAGCAAAGGGACACAAGAATATATTCAGCTGACAGAGCGCTGTCTTTCCTCAATGCAGGAGGTCAGTCCTTTAACAGAAGTCTCCACAGACCGGCTCAGTTACAAAGCGTTTAAGGCAGATTATCAGATCAAGCAGAATAGCTTGAATGACTAAGTTAAGAACATGATTCTATTAAATAGATGAATTCTGCATTTTAAAAACAGGAAGTAACTGAAACCAAATTCCAACTGCATTCCCTGACCGTCTATTTAGACTGAAATAAAACTGGTCTGGAAAGCATATATATGGAAAATAGGGAATTTAAAGATCATTTCTCCCAGCAGTCACAGGACTATGCTTTGTTTCGTCCGCATTATCCGGATGCATTGGGAAAGCTATTGGCAGAGCTGTCACCAGGTACTAAATTGGCTGTAGATGTCGGCTGTGGTTCTGGACAGCTTTCAGAAGTTTTGGCGAATTACTTTGATCAGGTGCTTGCTATTGATGCGAGTGCTGAACAGCTTGCCCAAGCCAAACCGCATCCAAAAATTCAGTATGGTCAGGCACTCGCTGAAAAGATTCCGTGTGCTGACCAGAGTGTTGATCTGATTTCGGTGGCTCAAGCAGCGCATTGGCTCGATCTGGAAAAATTTTACGCAGAAGTTCGCCGGATTGCTAAACCCAATGCCATTCTGGCTTTAATTAGCTATGGCGTATTCAGTGTGGATGAGCCCCATCTGAATCATTATTTTAAGCATTTTTATGAAGTCACGCTTGCACCGTACTGGCCACCTGAACGTCGCCATGTAGATGAAGGATATAAAAATTTACCATTTCCATTTCAGGAAATTGCGACTCAGCCACCGGTATTGCAGGTTGAATGGAATTTTTATCAGTTAATTGGTTATATGAGTACTTGGTCAGCCGTGAAAGCAGCAACTCAAGCACTCGGACATAATCCATTAAATGTACTGGCAGATGCCTTATTGCCAGAATGGGAAGATCCAGAATTGCCCAGAGTCATTCGCTGGCCATTATCAGTGCGTGCGGGGCGTATAATCGTTTAAAAAAATATTAGAGCTAGAATCTGTTTATTGAACAATGAATTGAATATTCACGGCTCAGAATTATCGCCCTAGAATCATTTCCAGCACAAATTTAGAACCAATAAAACCCAGTGCCAGCAAGCCAAAACCGAGTAGGGTAAAGCGCACAGCTTTTTGGCCACGCCAGCCAAACTTCCAGTGTCCAATTAATAGTGAACCGTAAACAAGCCAGGAAATGATACTGAACGCCGTTTTATGTGCCAGATGCTGAGCAAAGAAATTGTCGATAGTAAAAAAGCCAAAGCCCAAAGCGAGGGTAAGTAAAACAAAACCGGTCATCAGCATATCAAACAGCAATGATTCCATGTCTTGATAAGAGGGTAGCAAACTGACCCAGACCCGGCGTTTTTGCTTCTTTTTCAGCTCACGATCCTGAAAGCGTAAAATTACGGCCTGAATAGTCGCCATGAGCAATACCGCATAAGCAGACAAAGACAGGATAATATGAATATCCAGACCCAAAGAGTTTTGTGTGATGATTTTTGCAGGCTGAGTAAACGCAAAGCCAAGAATTAATCCGGTCGCAGCCACCGGAATCCCGATCAGGTTCAGGGCAATAATTGGACGATAAGTACTGTAAATAATGCTGAGTAACAGCATCAGACCAGAGGTAAAGGAAAACAGGGCAAAGACATCATAATTGATGCCCAGCGGGGTATGCATATCGCCATATAAAACCAGCGCATGCAAGCCCAGGCCAAGCAGTGCGGTTAGCGAGACAAACCATTGATTAGGAGCACGTTTAGACATTAAATGAATGAACAGATACCAGAAGGAAGCGGTGTAAGCGACTAATGCTAAGATCGTATAAACCAAGGGGAGGCTAACCATGTCAAACCTTTTTAAGGGTGATGAATATTCATTTATATAAATTCGCTGCGAACTACAGTATCCTATAGCATTCTATGCATAAATTTTCTATTTTAAGAAACAATTTTTTGCTCATGGCTATTTTAAGCGGATTTTGCAATGTTTGATACCTTAACAGAACGACTCACGCAGAGTTTAAGAAATGTTACTGGCTCAGGGCAGCTAACCGAAGACAATATTAAAGATACGTTACGTGAAGTGCGTATGGCGCTTCTTGAGGCCGATGTTGCGTTACCTGTAACTCGTGAATTCATCGCGAAAGTTAAGGAAGAAGCATTGGGCCAGGAAGTGATGACTCAGTTATCTCCTGGGCAGGCTTTTGTCAAAATCGTTCATGACGAATTGACCAAAATGATGGGCGAGGCCAATGAAAGCCTCGACCTCGCTGCAAAACCACCTGTGGTTGTCCTGCTGGCAGGCTTGCAGGGTGCAGGTAAAACAACAACTGCAGCGAAACTTGCACGCTTCTTACAAGAACGTCAAAAGAAAAAAGTCGCGATGGTCTCTGCCGATGTGTATCGTCCGGCTGCGATCAAACAGCTACAGACTGTCGCGGGTGAAGTCGGTGCGATTTTCCTGGAATCTAGCGCAGACGAAAAACCGATTACGATTGTGAATCGCGCGATTGAACAGGCAAAAATCCAGTTTGCCGATGTGCTGATTGTCGATACGGCAGGTCGTTTGCATATCGATGATGACATGATGGGTGAAATCAAAGAGCTGCATGCAGCGATTAACCCGACTGAAACCCTGTTCGTGGTCGATGCCATGACCGGTCAGGATGCGGCAAACACCGCCAAAGCATTTAATGATGCCTTGCCTTTAACTGGTGTGATCCTGACCAAAACTGATGGTGATGCGCGCGGTGGTGCAGCGCTTTCAGTACGGGCGATTACCGGCAAGCCAATCAAATTCTTGGGTATGGGTGAGAAACTCGATGCCCTGGAGCCATTCCATCCTGAGCGTGTTGCACAGCGTATTCTCGGTATGGGTGATGTACTTTCTTTGGTCGAAGAACTTGAACGCAAGGTCGACAAAGAAAAAGCCGAAAAAATGGCGAAAAAACTGCAAAAAGGCGGCAGCTTCAACTTTGAAGACATGCTGATGCAGTTTGAGCAGATGAACAAGATGGGCGGCATGATGGGCTTCCTGGACAAACTTCCTGGCATGAGCAATGCCGGTCTGCAAGATGCGTTGGCGCAAGCCAATCCTGAAAAGCAGGTCAAGAAAATGGAAGCGATTATCCAGTCGATGACTATCAAAGAGCGCCGTAACCCGGACTTGATGAACCCAAGCCGTAAAAAACGTATCGCAGCAGGTTGTGGTATGGAAGTGGCAGAAGTCAACAAGCTGATCAAGCAACATGCCCAAATGGCCAAGATGATGAAAAAATTTGCCAATCCATCCGGTATGGCAAAAATGATGAAGTCACTCGGCGGCTTGCAGAAACAGTTTGGCGGCGGGGGTGGTATGGGTCCATTGTTCGGCGGCAATGACAAGAAATAAGTTTTGTTTTAAAAAAAGGCGCAATATGCGCCTTTTTTTATTGCGAATAAATAGTCAAACCGGTTTAAACAAAACAACATTTACTTACCCAAAATAAAAATCCGATCAGGCAGACTCGGGAATATCAGCACAAAATAAAGAGAAATTTCAAATGAACCAAGTAATTGTCGTACATGGTTATACTGCAAGCCCGGAAGAAAACTGGTACCCCTGGATTCAGGAAAAAGCCCAACAGGAAAATGTCGGTTTAAAAGTCCTCCGGCTCGATCCATCAACTACACCGACACTGGACACCTGGGATCAGCAAATGCGTGAACAGATTGATACAATTGATGAGGACAGTATCTTTATTGCACATAGCTTGGGAACTGTAGCCGCATTACATTACCTATCCAGAGAATTAAAACAGCAGAAAATTCAGCAACTGGTATTGATCGCGGGATTTAATGGCCGGCTGGACCGCCTGGATGAAGTAAACCCTTTTATTGATGCCGCTGAAATCAATTTTGATTTACTCAAACAACAGGTTGCAGAGCGTGTGGTGATCTACTCCGAAGGAGATGACCGGGTTGCACCAGAATTTAGTCTGGAACAGGCGGACAGTCTGGATGCCATTGTGGTGAATGCCAAGCATCACGGACATTTTATTGATTCTCAAGGCTGTACTGATTTGCCAGAACTCTGGAAAGTAATCGAACCTTATCTGATTAAATCTTAAATTTAGGCATGTTATTGTATTCGCTAAATTTTAAAATTTAACATGAGATGGTGTTCAAAAAGGCACTTGAATTCCATCTCCAGACTGGTTAAAACTTATTTTTTGTCGACGCAATTTGCGTTCAATGATAATAAGTAAATCACTATGAAAAATATAATAAAGAAAGTCTATATCGTGCCGGATTATCAGGCGACCTCCAATGATCACTGGTACCCTTGGTTCAGTCGCCAGCTTAAAAATGCCGGTTTTGAGTCTAAACGGATTATGCTGGCCAACCCTTTTCAGCCTGATTTAGAAGAGTGGCAGCAGAATCTGAAACTGCACATTCCGCAGATGGATGAACATACCTTTTTAGTTGCACATGGCCTGAGTTGCGTCAGTGTTTTAAACTTTTTACAGGAACATTATATTCAGCAGCAACACAAGATCGGCGGCATCATTCTGGTCTCGGCCTTTGATACACCGCTGGTGGCCTGGTCAGAACTGAATAAAATACTGCAGGCTGTGCGACTCGATCTGAAAAACTTGCCGTATAGCTATAAACGTGCGGTGATGCTGATCTCCAGTAATGATCCCTATGTGCCTGCACCGATTTCCTTGCGTTTAGCACATAGCTTGAATGCACAAATTTTTGAGATCAAAAAAGCCGGGCATTTCAACAAGTCCGATGGCTTTGCCGATTTTCCGCAATTGCTGGACATTATCAAACAGTGTCTGGCAAATGAGCTGCAAAATGCTGCAGGCCTTTAAGCAAAAGATCCGGTTCAATCCGGGGCTGATACTGAGCGAGATGTTGCGCAAACAGCGGCGCATCTCCACCAGTTAAAACCAACTGTGCAGGGAAATCACGCAATACTTTTTCGATGATACTCAGCAGACCAAGTAGGATGCCATGATGTACCGCATCGATGGTATTGCGTCCAGGATTGAGTTCAGAAAAAGCGGCATCCGGAATTTTAATGCCTTTGGTATTCTGAATTAGGGAGTCACGCTGCAAGTATAGATTTGGCAGAATAAATCCACCCAAATGTTGTTGTCCTTGCGCCAGATCAATGGTCAGCGCCGTACCGCAACTAATCACACAATAATTTTCATGCGCTTGCGTCGCCACTGCAAGTACCTGTAACCAGCGGTCAATGCCCAGTTGCGAAGGTTCATCATAGCCACAGATCAGACCGGCATATTCTGCCTGTACTTGAGCAAAAATCACTGGAATATGCAGGCTTTCTAAAATGCTGAGAATGCGCTCATTATTGATTTTATCTTGGACAGAGGATAGACCTACCTGATGCAAGCCCAGCGCTTTGAAATGCTGGATCAGGCCAAGTAACAAATCAGCAGGGGACTGTAAATGTAATTCTGCTGCCTGTTCAATAATCTGATCATGCTCGGTAATCCAGTATTTAAGCCGGGTATTGCCGATATCCAACCATAATTTTTTCATTGCTGTATGCCTGTTCATCCACCGTGTTTAAGGCGGAGCTGTCCCTGATAAAAGGTCTGGATTCCCTGATCGGTCAAAATCTTGACTGCACCATCGTCCTGAATCCCCAGAAAAGTACCGGAATATTGCCCTTGCACATCGGTAAATTCAACCGTTTGTTGCATAAATGCAGCCGATCGATTGAAACGCGCCGCCAGGTTTTGACTGCCATAATTAAACCATTGCCCGGCTTGTTGAATCGCCAGATATAACTGGGCAATCAGCTCGACTCTTGAAGTGCGAGATAAACCCAGCTCGCTCAGGGAACTGACCAGCTGGTCTGGAAGGTTGGTGGGCAGAGGATCAATATTTAGTCCGACCCCGACCACCACCTGTGTCGTTGAAACCGGCTCGACCAGAATACCGCCCCATTTTCCATGCAGGCTATACAGGTCATTCGGCCATTTTACCTGTAATTCCAGGCCTTTTAGACTTGGCATTTGCAGGATATTTAACGCAATTTCCAGCGCCAGACGACCATCAATGGGTTTTTGTGTATGCAGCAATGTGCTTAAATAGATGTTCCCTTCAGGTGAAATCCACTGACGTTGACGCTGTCCACGGCCTTGGGTCTGCACATGACTGCATACCAGAACCTGCTGTACCCCCTTCGTTGCCAATTCGCGCACATCATCATTGGTCGATGTAGTAATCGGTTTGATGAGTAATACTTCCGGGAGTTGGCCTGCATCGCTTAATCGTTGTTGCAGTTCACGAGTTTCTACATCCATTTGAATCTAAACGTGGTAAATATCGTTATGGAGTTAATCATATATTTATTGATTGGTGCAATTGCCGGATTCACCGCAGGCCTGTTTGGGGTCGGCGGTGGTTTGATTATTGTGCCGATCCTGTACATTGTTTTTACCCAGCTTCAGTACGATCCCAGCGTGATTATGCATATGGCGGTGGGTACTTCCTTGGCAACAATTATTGTGACTTCTATCAGTTCGGTGATGGCGCATCATCAACGAGGGGCAGTGCTATGGCCCGTGTTTCGTAATCTGGCGCCAGGTCTGATCATTGGTTCTTTCCTGGGGGCGGGGATTGCCGATTATTTATCTGGTCAGGGTTTGCAATTACTGATTGGCTTCTTTGCGGTCTGGGTGGCATTTAGAATGTTCAGGGGAGCGCATATTCAGATCGATCCGAATCAAAAATTGCCTTCAACCCCGGTACAAATTGCTGCAGGTGGTGGGATCGGTGTGGCATCGGCGATCTTTGGGATTGGCGGGGGAAGTCTGACAGTCCCATTTCTAAATCGCTGCGGAATCGTGATGCAAAAAGCAGTGGCGACCTCTGCGGCCTGTGGATTGCCGATCGCCGTCGCAGGTGCACTGGGTTTTATCTGGTTTGGTAAACAGGCGCAGGTCACCGTGCCAAATACTATTGGCTATATTCATATTTATGCCTTTATCGGTATCAGCATGATGAGTTTTTTCACGGCCAAGCTAGGGGCAAAAGTGGCACATCTGCTTTCACCGGCCGTATTAAAAAAATGTTTTGCTGCACTACTGACCACCGTCGGCCTGTATTTTATTTATCAAGGTTTTATGGCCTGATTTAAACCTTTTAGGTTGGACTGATGTACCGTATTAGGAGAATAGATGACTATTCTCCTTTTTTTATGGGCTTGAGTTGGCTATATAGACATAAGATTGTCTGACAATGTCAAAGTATTTATGGATAAAAACCCGTTTAATAGCAACATAGTCCAAATCAAGGGCTAAACCAGTATCCATAAAAATAAAGACAGGAACGGTATGCCATTAGAACAAGCGCAGAGTTTGTCTGAGCAGATTGCCAAGCACATTAGTGAACAGATTATTCGCGGTGAACTGGTCGAAGGCGAACGTATACAGGAGCTCAGGATTGCCTCGGAGCTTGATGTCAGTCGGGGTTCGGTTCGTGAAGCCCTGCTTTTGCTGGAACGCACCCAGCTGATTGAAATCTTTCCGCGCCGTGGGGCGATTGTCTCGGAAATGTCGGCCTTGCAGGTGCGTGCCTTATTTGATATGACCTCGTTATTGCTCGGGCAGATGGTGCATCGCATGGCGGAAACCTGGCGTGTGCATGAAGCTGAGCGCATTCAGCTATTATTAGAGCAATTAGAAGCAGAAACCCGCCAAGGACACACCGAAAAGTTTTATGATCTGATCTTTCAGGGCATGGCCCAGCAGCATGAGATGGTCGGGAATCCTTATCTGATGCGCTACTATCAGGAACTGCTGCCTTCTTTGCGTCGGAGCTATTTTCTGACCCTGAATATTTCCAGACGCGAGTTACAGGAATCTTTCGACTTATTTAAACTGGTCACTGAAGCAATTTTGATACGAAAAAGCCATCAGGCCACTTTATTTATGGAAGATTTTTGTCGACACTTGCGCAACCTTGTGTTGGAATCTCTGACACGGATGAAACAAATTGAACTCGCGTGGGCCAGACGCTCACGACGTTAAATCAGGACATTATGCGTTTAAGCAGTTTAAAACTTTCAGGCTTTAAATCTTTTGCCGACAGTACCACTTTACATTTTAAAGATAATCGTACTGCGGTGGTGGGACCGAACGGTTGTGGTAAATCCAACGTCATTGATGCCATACGCTGGGTCATGGGTGAGTCCAGTGCGCGCCAGTTGCGTGGTGGCAGCATGCAGGACGTGATTTTCACCGGAACTGCCAAGCGTAAACCGGTGGGCATGGCCAGTGTAGAACTGCGCTTTGACAATACCTATGGCAAGCTGGGCGGTGCTTATAATGCCTATAATGAACTGGCAGTACGCCGTCAGGTCAACCGCGATGGCAAGTCTGAATATTTTCTGAATGGCAGCAAATGCCGTCGTCGTGATATTACCGATATTTTCCTTGGTACCGGTCTTGGGCCACGTTCTTATGCGATTATTGAACAGGGCATGATTAACCGCCTGGTCGATGCCAAGCCAGATGAAATGCGGGTCTATATTGAGGAAGCGGCCGGGGTATCGCGTTATCAGGCGCGTCGCCGTGAAACCATGCTGCATCTGGATCACACCACACAAAACCTGTCGCGTCTGGGAGATATCGCCTCCGAACTGAAATCTCAGCTAAAAACCCTGAAACGTCAGTCGGAAAGTGCGATTCAATATAAAGAACTGGAAGGGCAGATACGTACCATCAAGATTGAAATTCTGTCTTTTCAATGTGAGCAGAGCCAGCGCTTACAAGAAGAATATACCCTTGAGATGAATATGCTCGGGGAAAATTTTAAGCTGGTGCGCTCTGAACTGACTACCGTTGAACATGATTTGGGCAGTACCAGTGAACTGTTTCAGCGTCTGATTCAGCAATCCACCCCTTTGCAAAGTGAATGGCAACAGGCCGAGAAAAAACTGGCTGAACTAGAAATGACCCTGCAACAAAAGCAGTCTTTGCTGGAGCAGAATTCCACCAGTCTGGTCAAACTGGAACAGCAAAAAGCCCAAACCAAAGAGCGTTTGCAGTTGATTGAACTGCAACTCGAAACCTTGCAGCAGCAATTTGAAGATCAGCAGGCACAATTGCAGCAGCAAGATGGCCAGAGTCAGGCGCAAAGCCAAAATCTGACTGAGCTCAAGTCACAGCATAGCACTGTGGCAGCGCAATTTACCCAGATCAAAACCCAGGTCGAACAGCAGCAACAGCGTAAATTACAGATGTTGGCTCAAAGCGAGCAACTGGCAAAGAATATTGAGCGGATTGAACAGCAGAAACAGACGCTCCAACAGCAAAGTGCACAGATTCAGCAACAGGCGCAGCAAGATGAGCTGGAGCAGTATCAGGCAGACAAAGCCCAAGCTGAACAGCAAATCGTTGGCTATGAAATTCAATTAACAGATTTAAGAACTCAATTCGAGCAGATTCAGGAAGAGCAGGCGACCCAACAACAGCGCTTGATGCAGCTCAGATCTGAAATTCAGGTACTTCATTCAGAAAAGAAAAACCTGAGCCAATTACTGACCAAAGCCAACCCAAATGCTAAGAGTAATGCGGTACAGCTAATGCATGTACTTAAGCTCAATGATGCAAGCAAGGTACATGCCAGCCTGATCGAAAAGTTTTTGGCTAAGTGGCTGTCTGCCCAGATTTTGACAGAGGGCGAGCACTTCCTTGAAGATTGTGCGCGTCAGTTAAAACAACAGGCTGTTCAGAATAAAATTCAGATTGCCAATACGATGTGTCTGGCCGACTGGATTGAATCTCCGCATTATTCACTGTGGCAGCAAGTTGGAGTCGTAGATACATTAGCGCAAGCATTGCCGCTTCAAACTGAGTTATTACAAGGCCAGACATTACTGAGTTTAGATGGCTACCATGTTGGTGCGGATTGGGTGATTGCCCTGGACTATGATGAGGCCAGTCAGGCTGGACAAGGTGCATTGAGTCATCGAATCCGTCTGGATGAAATCGAGCAGCAACTTGCAGAACTTGAACCTAAGTTTATGCAGTTGGAGCAGCAGTTACCTGAACTCACCGATCAGGTTAAAGCTTTGCAAAGCCGGATTCAAAGCATCAGTGAGCAGCACAAGCATACCCAAAAGCAGCTGCAGCAACTCGATGTCAATATTGCCAAAGTACAAAGTAGTGCTCAGGCTTTCGCATTGCAAAAGCAGCAATTACAGCATCAGTTACAACAACTGGATGAGCAGCTTGAAGAAGATGCCATGCAGAAAGATGATCTGGAAATTGATCTGCATGCCTTGAATATCAAACTGGAACAGGCGCTACCAAATTATAAAACCCTGCAATTCCAGCTAGAAGAATTGAGTGCTCAGCTGGATGACTCACAGCAGCTCAATCAGCAAGCGCAGCAGGAACTGGAAGTGTTGCGCCGGCAAAATGTGCAAAGCCAGCAGCAGATTGAATTACTGGAAAAAGATCAGGTTTTCCTAAAAGAACAGTCTCAGCAAATTACTGCACAAATCGAACAAGCCAAAAAGTTTGTCGATCCGGTACAGCTGGAATTACCTGCTTTACAGAGCCAGTTCAATGAACAGGCGCAGATCACTGAAAAGCTGCAAAAGACCTGGGCCGACTGGCAGATTGAATTAAATCAGGTGCAGAGCAAACAGCAGCAGCTGACCGAACAGCGTCACAGCTTCCAGCAGCAGGATGAAAAACTCCGCACTACACTGGAAGAAAAACGTCTGGCCTGGCAGGCAGCCAAATCTGATTTGCAGCATTATTCTGAACAACTGAAAGAATTGAATAGTGAAGTAATTTCCGGGCTCGATATTGATGTTAAAGCACATCAGGCGAAACTGGAAAAAGCTCAGGCTCAGTTTGATAAACTCGGTGCAGTCAATCTGGCGGCTTCTGAAGAATATGAAGAAGTGTCAAAACGTTATGAGGAACTGAGTCATCAGATGCAGGATCTGGAAAATACGGTTGAACAGCTACAGGCTGCAATGAAAAGTATTGACCAGGAAACCCGTAAACTGTTTATGCACACGTTTGATCAGGTCAATGCTGAACTGCAAAACCTGTTCCCGAAAGTCTTTGAAGGTGGTGAGGCGAGTTTAAGCCTTGAAGATGGCTGGCAGTCGGGGGTAAAACTGATGGCCCGACCACCGGGTAAACGAAACAGCTCATTGGCCTTACTCTCGGGTGGAGAAAAGGCTTTAACTGCATTAGCATTGGTCTTCGCGATTTTTCGCTTAAATCCGGCACCATTTTGTGTACTGGATGAAGTCGATGCACCGCTGGATGATGCCAATGTGGGACGCTTTTGTAATTTAGTCAAAGAGCTTTCTGAACACGTGCAATTTATTTATATTACCCATAACAAACTTGCAATGATGATGGCGACTGATCTTTTGGGTGTAACCATGCCTGAACCGGGAACATCAAAATTAGTGACAGTTAATTTGGAACAGGCAAAAGAATACGGCCTAGCTGCGGAGGTATAATATGGAAATCACCACCATTATCGGGATTGTTATCGCAATTGTGATTATGCTGTTTGGTATAAGAATGCTGTTCAAAAAACCTGTAGAGGCTGTACCTTCACTGGATGCCAACCTGCATATCGACCCGGATAGCCAGACACCGATCATTCCAAGGCATGTACGTTCTCAATTGGCACAACAGGATGTCGAATCTGATCGTATCGAGCCAAGCCTGGGTATAGATGAACCGGCTCCTGAAAAGCCTTCAGTATTTCACAAGGCTGAATCAACTCCGATTGAGCCGGCAGCGGTCGAAACTCTTGCAGTTGTCCCGTCAACAGAAGCTGAAGGAGTGGCAAAGTCGGTAGCAACAGCAGCGGATGTTCAACAGGTAGAAGCAGAACATAAGAATAGCCAGACTGAAACCAAGGAAGAAATGCCTGAATTCAGCCTGAACAGAAACATCGAAAAAGCAGAAATTTCTGAATTTAATGATGAAAGCAGTATTCTGGATGCACATCTGCATGAGCAAAAAATAGTGGATGAAGAAAGTGCTTTGTCCAATGCTGAAACCATTATTTCTTTGCATATCTATCCACAAGGCCGTGTACTTTCGGGTGATAAAACCTTGAAGGTTTTATTGAAATATGGCCTGCGTTATGGTGAATTGGCCTGTTTCCACCGTTATAGTGAAGATGGTTCAAAACTGCTGTTTTCGGTATTGCAAATGACCGATACCGGAATGGAAGGCTTTGATCTGGAAACCCTGTCGACTCAGGAAGTGAAAGGTCTGGCATTCTTCCTGGCTTTACCGCATAGCGATGTACAAAATGCGTTTGATACCATGGACAGTATTTCACGTTTGATTGCCCGTGAAGTCGATGGTCTGGTCTATGATCAGAACCAGCAGGAATTTACTCCACAATTACGTGAATTCTGGCGCCATCAGGCTATTGATTATCGTGCTGGACAAGGTACGGAAGTTTAAGGCTGCTTTGTTCAATCTCCAAGTTGAATCTGTAGACTGCAATTTTTATAATAGCCAAAAGCTGAATATTCTACAGGGCGGATTTTCCGCCCTTTTTTATGGTGAAATTATGACCCAAGATGCCACTGTCATTGCGCAAATGCGTCAACTGATTCAACTGCTTGCCAAGCATAACCATGCTTATTATGTGATGGATCAACCGAGCATTGAAGACAGTGAATATGATCAGCTCTTTCATCAGCTCAAAGCCTTAGAACAACAATATCCTGATCTGATCCAGTCTGATAGCCCAACCGATAAAGTGGGTGGGCAGGCGCTTTCAAAATTTGTGACCGTAACACACGCCGTGCCGATGCTGTCATTAGGCAATGTCTTTAATCAGGAAGATTTGCTGGCTTTTGCCCGCCGTATTGAAGAACGTTTGCCAAATCAAAAAATTGAATATGATGTTGAACTGAAATTTGATGGTCTGGCCATTTCACTCTGGTATGAGCATGGCGTACTGACACGTGGGGTGACGCGCGGCGATGGGGAAACCGGTGAAGACATCACCCAGAATGTCAGAACTATTCGCAACCTGCCGAAACTTTTATCTCAGGTGAATGGCATCATTCCCGATTTGCTGGAAGTACGCGGCGAAGTGTTGATGCCAAAATCCGGTTTTGAGAAACTGAATGCAGCCAATGCGGCTAAAGGTGAAAAGACCTTTGCCAATCCGCGTAATGCTGCGGCAGGAAGTTTGCGTCAGCTGGACCCGAATATTGCTGCCTCGCGGCCATTGGCTTTTTATGCTTATGGGATTGCTCAGTGCGTGCCGCATCATGGACAAACCACCATGTCTGCCAGTCTGGAATGGTTACATCAGTTCGGTTTTGCGGTTGGCGAGCGTCACTTTATCTGTGACAGTATTCAAGACGTGCAAAAGGTCTATGAACAGATCATTGATGAGCGTGCCAGTCTCAGTGTCGAAATCGATGGCATGGTGATCAAGGTCAATGACCTGAAACAGCAGCAACAACTCGGTTTCCTGAGCCGTGAACCGCGTTGGGCCACCGCCTATAAATTTCCGGCAGTTGCAGCACTGACCACAGTAGAAAATATTAACTGGCAAGTGGGTCGTACTGGAACATTGACGCCGGTTGCGCGTTTAAATCCAGTCGCTGTCGGAGGAGTAACTGTTTCCAATGTGACGCTGCATAATATCGGCGAAATTCACCGTCTGGATGTACGTATTGGTGATACCGTCAGTGTTTATCGTAGTGGCGATGTAATTCCTAAGGTGGAAAAAGTCTGGCCAGAATTTCGCCCGGTTGATGCAGTCGAAGTGCATTTACCTGAGCAATGCCCAGTCTGTGATTCACCCGTGGTCATGCCGGAAGGCGAAGCCTTGGCACGCTGTTCTGGTGGGCTGTATTGTGCCGCGCAACGTATTGAGGCCATTCGTCACTTTGTCTCACGTAAAGCCATGGATATTGAAGGCTTGGGTGACCGTTGGGCAGAATCGTTACTGCATCTGAATCTACTCAAAGATGTCTCAGATATTTACCATCTACATGAACATCGTGAGACTTTGCTCGGTATTGAAAAGATGGGCGCCAAATCGGTTCAGAATCTTTTGGATGCGATTGAAAACAGCAAAAAAACCACACTGGCTGCTTTTATCTATGCACTCGGTATTCGTGGGGTGGGTGAAACTACGGCACGTATGCTGGCCAATACTTTCCAGACACTGGAGGCATTGCGTCAGGCAGATCTGGAGGCTTTAAAGAAAACTCCGGATGTAGGCGATATTACTGCGGAATGGATTCTGGATTTCTTCAAGGCGCCACATAATCTGGAAGTTCTGGATCGTTTACTGGCTGCCGGTATTCACTGGGATGCACCGATTGCACCAACGCGTCAGCCGTTAAACGGCGAAAGCTGGGTGGTCACCGGGACTTTAAGCAGTATGGGACGAGATGATGCAACCCAGTTATTGCAAGCCTTAGGTGCACGAGTCAGTGGCAGTGTATCCAGCAAAACCAAATGTGTGGTTGCGGGTGAAAAAGCTGGCTCAAAACTGGATAAAGCAGAAAAACTTGGTATTCCAGTGATCAATGAACAACAGTTTATTGGCTTGATGCAAGACTATGGTCAGCTTGAAGCCTAAATCTCTGCACATTTCATGAAAGAATAAGAGTTAAAAAAGCCACCTTCGGGTGGCTTTTTGCATAAAAAGATTAAGGAATATATTTTTTCACGACACCATCATCGAGCAGCTGCTGGAAATGTTCAACCAGACTTTCTTTCACCGGACGATACTCAATGCCGAGCTCATTTTTACTTTTCTGGGCATTAAAGAAAATTGGATAACCCATATTTAGCTCTACAAATTTGCGGCTAAAACCTGCTACAGGTCCGAACATTTTGAAAGCTGCCTTCGGCAATTGATTGCGCGGGAACGGAAACTTATTGCCAAAATGTGCCCGTAGAATTTGGCCCATTTCCAGCAGGCTCAAGCTTTCACTACAAATGATATAACGGCCATGCGCTTGCGGATTAAACGCCGCACGGATATGTGCTTCAGCGACATCCTGAACATCGACCACGCCATTCCACATCGGCGGGACACCAAGCAAAGTCATGCCGTTGGCAAACTGTTGCAGGACTTCTACACTACCGGATTGGGTATTTGGCGTTAAGGATTGACCAAAAACCAGTGCCGGATTGATACAGACCAGATCCCAGCGATCCTGTGCTTCAGCCATTTCCCAGGCTTTGCGCTCTGCCATGACTTTGGAATAAGGATAGGGCTGATGCGTGGCCGAACTGGTGGTATTCCAGCATGATTCATCAAAACTGTTATTTTCAGTTTGTAGAATATCAATGGCATCGCCATAGGTAGATGCGATACTCGATGTGACGATCACGCGTTTCACTGATTCGATCTGATTGACACTATTCAATACATTTTCAGTGCCTAACACCGCAGGTTCGATAATATCTTTGACTGCATCTTTATAGTTGGTGACCACAAAAGGTGAGGCCATATGAAAGACAATTTCACAGCCTTGCATCGCCTGATCAAAAG
Source organism: Acinetobacter sp. 40AMC3-4 (assembly GCF_049898185.1). Classification (GTDB taxonomy): domain Bacteria; phylum Pseudomonadota; class Gammaproteobacteria; order Pseudomonadales; family Moraxellaceae; genus Acinetobacter. The sequence goes on along the minus strand of NZ_JAFCXG010000010.1, from coordinate 38,050 downwards.
AACCCGGGCTTAATAAATTGGCCTGAAATAACTTGAGAGTTCCCGGAGTGCTGTCGGCAATTTTTTCTAAATGGGCAAAGCTTTTACTTTTATTCAGGTCACGCACCGTGGCATGTACGGTATAGCCTTGCGTGAGTAATTTCTGGATGACCCAGCTGGCAATATAACCCGATGCACCGGTAACCAGAACAGGCGCTGTTGTTTGTGGATGTGTCATATCGGAACCGTTGTTGTTTTAAATTTGTGTGAATGATAAGCGAAATTTAAGCATGAAGTACGCCAATGCAGTGATGTTTATACAAAAAGAATGAATCTGTCTGGTCAAAATTAAGATTTACAAATTTTAACGCATGTGTTTATTCGCCAGTTTTAGGTTATTGCCAAGCGTAATGAAAGTGCAAAGTGTTGTTTTATAAATGGGATTTCATTAAGAACAAAGTGTAAATGCAAGTACTTCTCATTTTAATTATATAAAAATCAAATATTTAACCATGGTTAAGCTTTGCAAATTCAATTGCTTTTCGCCATAATAGCAAAATACAGGTAGGGAGTTATTCAAATGCGCGGAAATCCAGAAGTCGTAGATTATTTAAATATGTTGATCGGTGGCGAACTGGCTGCTCGTGACCAATACTTGATTCACTCTCGTATGTATGAAGATTGGGGATTGACCAAAATCTTTGAACGTATCGATCACGAAATGCAAGAAGAGTCCCAGCATGCGGATGCGATTATCCGTCGTGTTCTGTTCCTTGAAGGAACGCCAAACATGCAGCGCGATGACGTTGAGATTGGCGAGGATGTGGTGAGCTGCCTGAAAGCCGATCTAAAACTTGAATATCATGTGCGGGAAAAACTGGCGCAGGGCATCAAACTGTGCGAAGAGAAAGGTGACTATATCAGCCGTGATATGTTACGCCAGCAAATGTCGGATACCGAAGAAGACCATACTTACTGGTTAGAAAAACAATTGCGCTTAATCGAACTGATTGGTCTGCAAAATTATATTCAGTCACAGATGTAAAACCGGATGAATAAAAAACCCAGCACATGCTGGGTTTTTTATATCTTGAAAATACTTAGTTGTTGTTACTCATAATGCCAATTTTTTTGACCTCCAGCCTTTGAGCTGCCGCCATGACCATAGCGATATGTTTATATTCAGTGGCACGATCCGCCTTGATTTTAATCTGATCCTGATCCGCTTTTTGCGCTACTGTCTTGAATAAGTTTTCCAGAGCTTGGGTATTTGCTACCGGCTGTTCATTCCAGAAAATCTTACCTTGTGCATCCAGACGTAATTCCACCAGCTCAGGCGGTTTTTCATCGGTTACAGGAGGCGTTCCATTCGGTAGATCGATATTAATCGAGTTATTCGGCAAAGGAATTGTGATAATAAACATAATCAGCAAGACCAGCATGACATCAATTAGTGGCGTCATATTGACATCTAACATCACATCATCGTCTTGATTTGAACCAACATTCATACCCATAAACTTAATCCCTCTTTGTGCTTAAGGTGTAGCGGGCGGAGTGGTGACAAAAGCAATTTTGCCGATACCGGCCTGTTGGGTGGTACTAATCACCTGATCAATTGCCTCATAAGGTGTTAACTGATCACCACGGATATGCACTTCAGGCTGCGGACGTTTTTGGGCTTCTGCCTGTAAACGGGTCAGTAAAACTGATTTATCTGCGATATAGATTTCGTTCCAGAAAATATCGCCAGTTTTATTGACAGCCAGCTGGATGTTTTCCGGTTTGGTTTCATACGGTACATTTCTTTCTTCGGGTAGATCGACAGGTACGGTATGAATGGCAACCGGTACAGTAATCAGGAAGATAATGAGCAGAACCAGCATAATATCAACCAAAGGGGTGGTATTAATGGTTCCAATTACCTCATCATCGCTGTCGTTTGAATTGACCATCATTCCCATGGCTGATGCCTCACTCTTACTTCACGTCACGATTAACAGGATTATTGGTTGTAATTTCACCGCTGAGTAATACTGCGTGTAAATCAGAACCAAAAGTACGCACTTCTTCCATGACCGCTTTATTACGACGCGTTAACCAGTTGTAGCCAAGCACGGCAGGAACTGCGACTGCCAGACCGATGGCTGTCATGATCAGTGCTTCACCGACTGGGCCGGCAACTTTATCAATGGATGCTTGTCCTGAAACACCAATCGCGGTAAGTGCGTGATAGATACCCCAAACCGTACCAAACAGGCCAACAAAGGGCGCAGTAGAACCTACTGTCGCAAGGAAGGCCAGGCCACCACTCAGATGGTTCTGGATTTTGTCGATTGCACGGGAAATCGAAATGGTGACCCAGGTATTGAAATCAATACGCTCAAGTAATGTGCCACCATGATTTTTGGTTGACTTGATACCTTTTTCCGCAATAAAACGGTAGACGCTGGCTTCATCCAGATTCTCGGTTGCATTATCTAGAGAAGATGATTCCCAGAAAGTATTTTCAGCTTGCTTAGCCTGTTTGCGAATCTTGCCTTGTTGCAGGCATTTGCTGATCATGATGTACCAGGTACCGATCGACATGACCACCAGAATAAACAAAGTGATTTTAGAAACAATATCACCTTCTTTCCACATGGCTTCTAGGCCATAAGGATTATATCCAGCCTTTTCATCGCTAGCTTCAGCAGGCAGTGGTGGCGGGGTCGGTGTAGCCGCTGTTGCAGGTGTTGTTACCACTGTCTCAGTGACAGCACTGGTATTGGGGGTAGCGGACTGTTCTGCAAAAACTGTTTGCAGAGGTAATAAAGTGCTCATGGCAATTACACCAGCAGCAGTCATATTTTTTAAAGGTTTTAGTGATTTTTTCATCATGGATCTCCTGATTTTTTTCTTTATCTGTTGTATCTGTTAGTCAAGGACAAATTCATATGGAATGTCATACCAAGATTCTTGCGGTTCGCCATTTTTCATTGCCGGCTTGAAAGTACATAAGCTGAAGGCCTTGGATGCTGCACGATCCAGCGCACGACTACCGCTCGACTTTTTCACTTTGGCATCCTGGACCTTGCCGGTGGTATTTACATATACAGAGATCAAGACTTCACCTTGTTCTTCATTCATCAGTGCATCACGTGGATAGTCTGGGCGTTTACAACCTGCTTCACCTTGTGAAACACCACGAGTTACGCCAGCGGGTGGAGGAGCTGGGGCTGGAGCGGCTGCGACTACTGGAGCCGGTGCTGCTACCGGACTTGGTGAAGGACTCGCTGCAACGGGAGTAGGTACTGCAACAGTTGTCGGTTGGGTTGGTGTTGGAAGTGTTTTCTGTACAGGAACGACTTTTTCAACCGGTTTCACCTCAGGCACTTGTGCTACTTTTTCCACGATTTTTGGTGGTTCAGGTGGTGTTTCTTTTGGTGGCTCAGGTTCAGGCGGCTTAATATCTTGAATAATCATTAGCTCAACTGGCTGTTCCGTTGGTTTAATAATGTCTTTTGCCATACCAGCCATGAGTACCAGGCCAACCAGGATATGCAAAAAAACAACGACCCCAATACCAGTCAGTTTTTTGGCGGAGTTTTTTTCTAAGTCTTCAAACTTTGTGCCCATCATGACTCCTAGAATTTAAGACAAACAGGAAATAGTGCACTGATGAGAAAATTTTTTTAGTTACAGGCAGCATTATTTTTTGTTTGGCTAAAATTAAACGGGGAAAACCGCAAACACCGCTTGGCAGCAGTGTTTGCGAAGTAATTAATTAAAAGAATTTATAAGTACCACGTAGGAAGTAGGTACGGCCCATTGGATCACCGTGACGAGGGTCATAGCCATATTGAGCATTGTTGGTTGCATCAGAAGCAGGTGGTTCTGCATCAAACATGTTGCGAATACCTGCAGTTAGCTCTAAATTCTTGAATCCGCTATAGGTGCCTGCAAAGTTATAAAGCGTATAGGCACTTACATCACGTTCTTGAGAAAAGTCTTCATAACCACGGATATATTGTTGTTCTAGTCTCATTTTCCAGTCTTCATAAGACCAGTTGATATTGGCAATATGTCTCCAGCGGACGACTGCAGGATCATCATAGATGCCGACGAGCCCTTCCCATTCACCGTTTGGTTCTTCTTGCTCATCCATTTTGATGACATAGGTACCATCAATCCCAAAACCAAAACGACCTGTTGCTGTCATTGGGCTTAAGTAGTTCAGGCTGAGGTCAATCCCTTCAGTTTTTAATCCACCCATATTTTGTAGAGTTGTATTTAAATACTGGATACGACCATCTGGAGCGTAAACGATCAGATTGCCATAGCGATCAAGGTCATTAAAAATGTCATTAGGAGTAACTGAGCTGACTAAACCTTCAATGTCAATATTGTAGTAATCAGCGGTGAATACCAGATTCTTGATTGGTTCATATACGAATCCGGCTGTAAAAGAGGTTGATTCTTCTGGCTGTAAGTCTGGGTTACCACCTTGTTTACGCTTGAACTGCATACCACATTGGTCTGCAAATTGGGTGCTGGTCGGTTGACCGTTAGCATCACAAAAACGTGGGTTATTGAAGTTAGTGCTAGTATTGGTTTCACTTTGTAAAGAGTTGATTTCCCACATACTTGGGGCACGGAATCCAGTACTATAAGAACTACGGAACATTAACTCTTTAACCGGTTCCCAACGTAGGGATACTTTTGGATTGAAAGTATCACCAAAGTCACTATAGTCATCATAACGTGCCGCAAGTTGAGCTTCTAGAGTCGGCAAGATCGGTACATGTAATTCAGTAAACACCGCAGTAATATCACGGTCACCTGAACTTGACGGTTTATTTGGATCAATACCAGAACCTGGAACCTGGCGAACAAGATCGGCATTCACCTTGGCTTCCCAGTCCTGAGTGGTGTAGCTACCACCCAAGGCAAATCCAACTTCACCTGCAGGTAGTTCATAGATTGGACGGCTGACGGTGAAATCTATAGTGGTAGAATCCAGACTTGCCATATTTGTTGGGCCTGCCACATCAAAAGTAGACCATTTCCCAGCATCTGCAGCGGCCTGAGGACCAAATGGGTTTAAGGTGCCATCATTAAGTGCGGCTTGAACCAAACTTTGATTCAGGTAACCACTGACGAAATTATCAGTTGCTTCACTTTTGGCATAAGTAACGCCACCATTTACATCCCAACCGTAGACTTCACCTTCAATCCCTGCAAAAAAGCGGTTTGATTCATTTTCTGATTGAGAAACACGGTTACCTGATTGTGAACGTAAATAAAGTGCTGCTCTTGGATCTACCAGACCAGTGATGTCTGGTGTAATGCCGTTGCCTGGATAATATTTGCTGGTATTTGGAATAGAAAGACTACCTCCCCATACATCAGGTGCTATCGAGGTTTTTACTTTACTTTCAGTATAAATATATTCAGCAACCGCATTTAATGAATCGGTTAATTTGAAGGTACCTTTACCTAGAGCTGAAAAAGTTTCTTCTTCTGGAGTAATACCAATGAGTGCTTGAGTGTTTAACAGGCAACGTGTACCAGATACAAACATATTTGGTGCATTATTACAGTTTTGATTGATATAAGGGTTAACTACACCTACACCTGAATCTAAAAGGTTGGCAGGGAAGCCGGCACTTGAACCGATCGCCATGTTCAACTCTGGAATTAAACCACCACGACGGCTGACTTTACGATCTTTGGCCATGATCATGTCAGAAGTACGATAATCTACTACACCGTAAACGTTGAAACCTTGTTCATCCAGATCACCATAACCACCGAAAATAGAGACATCATATTTGTCGCCATTCTTTTCTTCAGGTGCTTGCAGTCCACCAGAAATACCGAAACCTTGGTATTCCTTTTTGATAATAAAGTTAATTACGCCGGCAATTGCATCTGCACCATATACTGCAGAAGCACCATCACGCAGAATCTCGATTCGCTCAACCATCGCGAGCGGAATAATATTCAGGTTAACTTCAGAAGTACTAAATGGGCTGTTAGCCAAACGACGCCCATTTAATAAAACTAAGGTCTTATCAGTACCAATCCCACGCAGGTTGGCAGAAGAACCTGAAGTATTACTTTTACCAATATTTTGAGAAACAGCAAAACCAGCTTGGTTAGCACTTACTTTATTAATGGCTTCTTCAACCGTGGTGACCCCCTGATTCACCAGATCTTCGACTTTAAGCACAGTAATAGGAGATGCACTTTGTGCAGCTACTCCTTTAATAGATGAACCTGTCACTGTCACTTTTTGAACCTTGGTAGGTTGAGCGGCAGAGTTTTCTGGTTCATCGGCTGCATGTGCCAAAGACAAGCACATCATACTTAAGGTAAGCGTACTTAACTTGAGTATTGTCTTGCCAACTGTTGGAGCCCCCATAGATCCGACCAATTTATTTTTTTTCATCGTAAATTTCACCCTTTTGTTATGTGAAGTAGTGCTGGGTTGATCTAAGCAAGGCGGATGCCAACTTATAAAATTTTATATTTTTATATTTTTAAATTATTGAAAAATATTGATTTAATTGAATGAGGTTTGAATTTATCGAGCGATACTGAAGAAAAATTAAGAAGTCTGTGTATCGAATCTGAAGAAAGAAGGAAGTGAGACCCCTGTCAAAGCAATAAATAAATATTTAATGAATAAGAAAGTAGTCCAAAAATGAGAGGGAAATTGAATAAAGTTTAATCATGGTGCATAATTTTTACATAAAATATACAATATTTTTTTAAAATAAATTATTTATAATACAATTACTTGTGTTTATTTATTGTTTACCTAAAGGTATACAATAGTGCAATAAGATGAAACAGGGTTGAGTTATTTTTGTGCGAAATGAACTTCAGTAAGAATTTTGAGGATAAAAATTTAACTAATGATTCATGGAAAATATTATGTTATTCATAATGTTTTAAATAATTAATAAAAATAAACTTTTTTCAGTTAAAAACAGGAAGAAATCCCTATTTTTTGCAAGGATGGCATGAAATTCGCTTTGTTCAGTTTATTCCATCTGTCCAGCTTTGACCCATCCATTGAAGCAAATATGGGATGATGTATTTAAAACTTCCTATAGCAATAAAACTTCAAGATAAAGAATAGGTACAAATTTGAAATCAGCACTTTTTAGCATGACGATTTTGGCCTTGGCTATGAGCTCGGGGCAAACTGCCTGGGCAAAATCATCTGCACATCCGGATAAAGTTTTAAACCTGGCTTTCGAAGCACCTGATGATGGTTTTGATATGGTCAAAACCTATAATTTTTATAGTGGTAGCGTTGCTGAGGCCATTTTCGAGCCTTTGTTGCGTTATGACTATCTGGCCCGGCCTGCAATTTTGGCCCCAAATACCGCCGAGTCTTTACCCGTCGTTGAACAGGATGGCAAAGTTTATACCTTTAAAATCAAGCCAGGAATTTATTTCAGTCCGGATCCAGCCTTTCAGGGCAAGAAGCGTGAACTGGTTGCCCGAGATTATATTTATTCCATGCAAAGGGTGATGGATCCGAAAAACCATTCGCCTTCTTTTTCCTTTATCGAAGGCAAAATTCTTGGCGCAGATCAAGTCATCCAGCAGGCCAAAAAAACGGGAAAATTTAACTATGATGCTCCGATTGCCGGTTTAAAAGCCCTAGATAAATATACCTTACAAATTACCCTGACCCGTTCAGATCTGAATTTTCCGTATATTCTGGCCTATGTGGCTTTTAGTGGTACCGCCCGGGAAGTGATCGAACATTATGGTCATCGGGCAGGTCAGCATCCGGTTGGAACAGGGGCGTATCAATTACACAAATATGTACCGCGTAGCCGTATTGAACTGACCGCCAACCCAAATTATCGTGGTTTTGTCTGGAACTTTAAGGGCGATGGTTCCGAATGGGATCAACGTATTATCAAAGCCATGCAAGGCAAGCAGATGCCGCAAATTGGCAAGGTCAAAATCAGTATTATTGAAGAGGAACAGTCTCGCTGGCTGGCTTTAAAGTCTGGACAACTGGACTATGACAAACTCACTGCGAGCGGCGCCGAACAGGCACTGGAAAATAAGCAGCTGAAAAGTGAATACAAGAAAAAAGGCATCCTGCATTATCCGAATAAAGAACCGGAAATCACCTATACCATCATGAATATGCGTGATCCGGTGATTGGTGGGAACTCACTGGAAAAAATTGCACTACGCCGTGCCATTGCCTTGTCCTATAACCAGAAAGAAGCCATCCAGCAGCTATATAAGGGCCATGCTGTTAAAGCTGAAATGATTCTTCCTGAAGGCGTGGGCGGATATAACCCGAATTATAGAAGCAGCATTGCCTACAACCCATTGATTGCCAATAAACTGCTCGATCGTTTTGGCTACAAGAAAGGCGTCGACGGTTACCGCACCTTGCCTGATGGCAAACCATTGGTTCTGAAAATGAACTCGACTAGCTCAAGCTCTTCCGTTATTTCTGCGGAGCTATGGAAAAAGAACCTGGATGCAATCGGGGTAAAAGTTGAATTTAAAGTCAGTAACTTTGCCGACAATTTAAAAGAAGCCACTCAATGCAAACATATGATGTGGGGTGGCGCCTGGATTGCAGATTATCCGGAAGGGGAAAACTTTGCCCAGTTGCTGTATGGCCCAAATGCCCAGCAAGGTAACCTGAGCTGCTATACCTCTAAAGCCTATGACGCGCTGTATCAAACTGCGATGAAACTGCCGCCTCAGCAACGCACTCCATATTATGAGCAGATGAACCGCCAGATGGAGGCCGATAATCCATGGATTTTGCACAATACCCGGGTACGTAACTGGCTGATTCACCCACAGGTACAGGGCTTTAAGGCACATCCGGTGACTAGAGCAGTTTGGCAATATCTGGATATTGAACCTGTTAAAAAATAACTTGAGAAGATTAAGAACCAGTATGAATGTGAATACAAACGCTTTAAAAAAGCTGGCCAGTGGTGTCTTAATGGCCAGTTTAATGATGGCCGGTGCTGCACCCACATGGGCTGCCAATCCCGCCAATCCAAATAAAGTCTTAAAAACGGTCTTTCCCGCGGCTGAAACCGGTTTCGACCCCGGTTATATCCATGACCGTTATTCGGCCAAGATTAACTCTGCGATTTTCGAAACCTTATATACCTATGATTATCTGGCTTCCCCAGCGAAACTGGTGCCATTGACTGCGGTAGATATGCCTCAGGTCAGTGCAGATGGTTTGACTTATACGATTAAAGTTAAAAAGGGCATTTACTTTGCGGATGATCCGGTCTTTGGCGGTAAAAAACGTGAACTGACTGCCTATGACTATGCTTATTCTCTAAAGCGTCTCTTAGATCCAAAGCTTAATTCACCAAATAGCTGGTTGCTGGATGGTCGGATCAAAGGGCTGGAAGCATGGACAGCCATGGCCAAAAAAAATGGCAAAGTCTATGAAAATCCATTTGAAGGCATTCAGACTCCAGACCGCTATACGCTGGTACTCAAGCTGAATAATCCAGATCAGAACTTTCCGATGTTGCTGGCACACGGCCCGGCTGCTGCAGTCGCCCGCGAAGTCATTGAAAAGTACAAAGACAAAGCTGGCTGGGTGATGAGTAAACCGGTCGGTACAGGACCTTATGTGCTTAGCCGCTGGACACCGGGATCACGCATTATCTTAAAGCCGAATCCGGCTTACCGTGGTTTTGTATGGAATTATAAAGCCAATAGTGCAGAAGACCAGGCGATTGTCAGTGCGATGCAGGGCAAAAAAATGCCTCAAATCGGCACCATTGATGTGCGTGTGATTGAAGAAGCACAATCACGGATGCTGGCATTTAAGAAAAATGAACTGGACTTGCTCGAAATTGAGGGTGATATCGTCGTTCAGGCCCTCGATGGCGATAAATTAAAGCCTGAGCTGGCTCAGCAGGGGGTGAAGCTGTCACGTATTTTAGAGCCCTCCATTAGTTATCATTACTGGAATATGCAAAACCCGGTCGTGGGTGGTTTCGCGCCAGAAAAAATTGCCTTACGTCGTGCCATGGCGATGGCATTTTCTGTGGAAAACATGATCAATGTATTACTTAAGGGAGATGGAGCAAAACTCCACATGCCTATTCCCCCAGGAGTAGCAGGCTATTCACCGTCCTATAAAAGCAGTATTCCCTATTCAGTCAAAGCAGCCAACATGTTGCTCGACCGCTATAACTACAAGATCGGTGCAGATGGCTGGCGCAAGACGCCTGAAGGTAAACCTCTGGTGATTGAACTGATTACTGGGAATACCAGTCGGGGCCAGCAGCAGGGTGAATTCTGGAAAAAGACCCTGGACAGTATCCATATTCAGCTGACCAGTAAGGCCATGCCATTCGCTGAAGGCATCAAGCTGGAAAAGCAATGTAAAACCATGTTTAAGAGTTCTGCATGGATTGCCGATTATCCAGATGCTGACAATTTTATGCAGTTGTTCTATGGCAAGAATGTCAATGTCACCAACAATGCCTGTTTCAAGCATCCTGAATTCGACCGTCTTTACGAGCAAACCCAGAGTATGCCACCAGGCCCTGAGCGTGATCTGCTTTATCGCAAAATGACCCGGATTCTCGAAGTCAACATGCCGACCTTGATGCTCTATAGCACCTACCGTAATGCCTTGACCCAACCCCAAATTATTGGACATAAGTCCCATCCGATTCTGTCTTCAGAATGGATGTATATCGATATTAATACGAAAAATTAAGAAAAAATCTGGAGATGAATATGAAATCAAAATCTTTAAAATTAAGTACCTTATGTTTAATGATGATGGGGGGATATCAAGGTGTAGCGGCAGATACCCAAGTACAGCTGCTGCCATTATTCAAGGCTGCAGAAATTCCGTCTTTATGTGATGCCAGTCTGGCTTCCATGCAAAAAGATATCCAGATATTTGAAAATAAGAAAATTAAAAATAAAGCCAAGGCAGGGCCTTATCTGGCTGAATGGGATGAGTTGCATGCCAAAGCCCGGGATTTCGGTGCAGCAGTAGGGCTGTACAGTAATGTCGATCCGGATCCTGCATTGCGTCAGGCAGCCGATGACTGTGAACTTAAAATCAGCAAATACCAGACCACCCTGTATCAGAATCCGAAACTGTATGCCCAGTTCAAGAAACTGAAAGCCAGCGATCCGATTGATCAGAAATTTTTAGAAGATATTCTCGAGCAGTTTGAGAACACCGGGGTACAACTCAGTGCAGAAAAACAGAAACGACTGAAAGAAATTATTGAAGAAAGTACCAAACTGGGGCAGGATTTTTCCAAAAATGTGCGGGATAACCCTGAAAAAGTTGAATTTACTCCAGCTGAAATGAAAGGCCTGCCAGAAAGTTACATCGCAAATTTAAAGAAAAATGAAAAGGGCAATTATCTGCTTGGCTTTGATTATCCGGAATACCAGCCTTTTATGGAGCTGGCAGAAAGTGATGAAGCACGCAAACGTTACCAAACCGCTTACACGCGTCGCGGGACCGAACAAAACCTGCAATTCATGAAAAATGCCATTGATCTGCGTTATGAAATGGCACAACTTTTTGACAAGGAAAGCTATGCCCATTCTGCACTTGAATTCCGCATGGCCAAAACTCCGGAAGCAGTGAACGGTTTTCTGGATGAGGTTTATGCCAAAGTCGCACCTCTAGAAAAGCAAGATGTAGAACAATTACGCCAGTTCAAGGCTGAAACTTTAAAAGTTCCAGTAGAGAAAGCAGAAATTACCCGCTGGAATCAGGGTTACTGGAGTGAAAAACTGCGTCAGGCCAAATACAAGGTAGACCAGGAAAAATTGCGGGATTATTTCCCGACAGAAGCATCGCAAAAATGGTTATTCGCTATTTCTTCGGAACTCTACGGCATTGAATTCAAGCCGGTGAAAGTCAAAGCCTGGCATGATGAAGTGGAATATTATGCGGTACATGACAAAGCTACGGGCGAATTCCTTGGCGGATTATATGTTGATAAATACCCGCGTGAAGGCAAATATGGGCATGCAGCTGTCTGGGGAGCTTATGGCGGCAGTACCCTGAATCAGCGTCGTCCGGTATCGGTACTGGTGACCAATTTTAACCGTAAGGGCTTGAACAGCAATGAACTGGAAACCTTTGTGCATGAAATGGGTCATGCCTTGCACGGGATTCTTTCGAAGACCCGCTATACAGAACAATCTGGTACTTCGGTAGAGCGTGACTTTGTTGAAGCGCCGTCACAGATGTACGAAGAGTGGGCACGTCGTCTGGAAACCTTGTCAAAAGTAGCAGATTACTGTGAGCCGGCATGTCCTCGGGTGGATGCTGCCATGACCGAGCGCTTAAAGAATGTGAAGAATTACGGCCGAGGCCTGCATTATGCCCGTCAGGCTTTATATGCCCAATATGATATGGCCCTGCATGGTAAAGATGCAAAAAACATTGAGCCTTTAAAACTCTGGCAGGATATGGAAGGCAAGACCGCCTTGGGTTATGTCAGCGGTCAGCAGTTCCCGGGACAGTTCGGGCATCTGATGGGCGGCTATCAGGCAGGTTACTACAGCTATATGTGGTCTGAAGTCATTGCCCTGGATATGCTTTCATCCTTTGGTGATCAGCTCATGGACAAGAAAGTCGGTGCGCATTATCGTAATACGGTCCTGGCTCAAGGCGGACAAAAGCATGGCGAGCAAATGGTGAAAGACTTCTTGGGTCGTGATCCGGACAGCAAAGCTTTCTTTAATGAAATCTCTGGAAAAAATTAAGGAAGGCAAGCGATGCTGGCATATATTATTCGACGGCTTTGGCAAATGATCCCGACCATGCTCGGGGTGATTTTGCTGATATTCCTGCTGTTTAACTGGGTAGGTGGAGACCCTGCCTATATTCTGGCCGGTAAAATGGCCAATGCGGAACAGATTGAAAACATCCGTCAGCAACTGGGTGTGGATCAACCGTATTACGTACAACTGTGGATCTTTATCAAGCAGATTTTAACCTTTGATTATGGGGTGAGCTGGAGTACCGGGGAATCGGTGGCACAGATTATCACCACCCGTTTGGGGCCCTCACTGACCATTCTGATTCCACTGACCATTCTGCAAACTATTATTTCTATCATTCTGGCTTTGGGTGTGGCTTCGGTTCGTGGTTCTTTGACTGATCGCATGATCATGATGCTGTGTACGATCGGTATGTCGATCAGTATTCTGGTATACATCATCGTGTTCCAGTATTTCCTGGCCTATGAACTGAGCTGGTTCCCGGTACAGGGCTGGAGCGATAATTTCGCTGATAATCTTTTCAAATATGCCTTGTTACCTGTGCTGATTATGTTGGTGGTCAGTATTGCACCAACACTACGCCTGTATCGTAGTTTTGTACTGGATGAAGTCAATCAGGACTATGTACGTACTGCGCGTGCCAAAGGCCTGGGTGAAAACCGTATCATGGGCGTGCATGTCCTGCGCAATGCCTCGATTCCGATTATTACCGATGTCATGGCAGGACTTCCGGCACTGCTGATTGGTGCTTTCCTGATCGAACGTTTTTTTGGTATTCCGGGAATTGGCCGTGAAGTCATTATTGCGGTAGAACGTTCTGATTTTCCTGTGATCAAAGCCATTACGGTCTATGTCGCTGCTGCGACCATGATATTCAACCTGATTGCCGATCTGATCTATAAATGGGTCGATCCGCGTGTACAGTTGAAGTAGGTGAATTATGCTGAGTGCGATATTTAAAAAAGAACAAGCGGCTGAAGCAGCACCTGAGTCGGCTTCAACAGGATTATGGCAACTGGCCATGCGCCGTTTGAAACGTGACCGGATTGCCATGTTTTCCCTGTATGTGGTGCTGTTTTATCTGCTGCTGCTGGTACTATCAATGAGCGGCCTGATTGCCAAAGACTGGAATAAAGAAGTGGCAGTCAGCTATGCACCGCCGAGTTTTATCAGTGCAGCGCCAGTTCCGGCTGCATCTGATACAGAGCAGAGCGCAGAATCTGTGCCTCTACCGGTCAATCCAGTGGATCCCTTAAAAGATGTCATTGCTGAATTGAATGCTGAAATTGCTGCTGAGCAGGGTGCTAGTGCAGGCATCGATTATTATGGAGTGGTCGATCCGCTGGCAGAAGACATGAAGGCCATTAATCAGGAACTCGGTGGCCAGCTGATGGATGAAAGTGGGGAACTCAAGCAAAGTCTGGTCTTCGGCGCCGATAAATGGGGACAGGATGTTTTACAGAAAACCATCAAGGGAGCTGAAACCTCGATTCTGGTTGGACTGATTGCAGCCTTTGTCGCTGTACTGACTGGGACTGCACTGGGTGCAATAGCAGGTTACTTTGGTGGTTGGGTCGATGATGTCCTAAACTGGTTCTATAATATCTTTACCTCGATTCCCTATCTGTTACTGGTTTTGGCGATTGCCGCAGTGTTACAGCAGAAAGGTATTTTATCAATCATCCTGATTTTAGGTCTGACTGGCTGGACCGGGGTCTTCCGTTTGGTTCGTGCCGAATACATGAAACATACAGCACGTGAATATGTGCTGGCTGCCAAGGCGATTGGCGTGAGTAATATGCGTCGTATGTTTGTCCATATTTTTCCCAATGTCAGCCATATTGCCCTGGTGCAGATGTCTATTCTGGTGGTGGCATTTATCAAGTCTGAAGTCATTTTGAGCTTCCTTGGTTTCGGTGTGCCTATCGGGGTAGTGTCATGGGGCAGTATGCTAAATGAAGCGCAAAGCGAGCTGATTTTGGGTAAATGGTGGCAACTGGCGGCAGCCTCAATCGCCATGGCGGTATTGGTGACTGCATTCTCGATGTTTACCGATGCACTCCGTGATGCATTAGATCCAAAACTGAAATAGGAGCGCAACGATGTCTGAAATCAATCCAAGCACAGCACCTGCGCTACTTCGCGTAGAAAATCTGCGAGTCAGTTTTAAAGGTGAAAATAAAGAATATATTGAAACCGTAAAAGGAGTTTCTTTCGAGATTCCGGCCAATACCACGGTTGCACTGGTAGGCGAATCGGGGAGTGGCAAGTCGGTCACTTCCCTGGCCACTATGGGCCTGCTTCCGGCAGAAAGCGCACGTATTTCAGAAGATAGCCAGATTATCTTTGAAGGGAAAAACCTGCTCAAGCTTAAAACCCGTGAAATGCGCCAGATGTGTGGCAAAGACATTGCCATGATTTTTCAGGAGCCGATGTCTTCGCTAAATCCGGTATTTACGGTAGGCATGCAGATTGCAGAAATCCTGCAACTACATTTGGGCATGAATAAAAAACAGGCGCGGCAACGTACCCTGGAACTGCTCAAAGAAGTGGGGATCCCTGCGCCAGAAACTAAAATTGATGCCTATCCGGGGCAGCTTTCCGGTGGACAGCAACAACGGGTCATGATTGCCATGGCCATTGCTTGTGAACCTAAACTATTGATTGCAGATGAACCGACCACGGCCCTGGATGTGACTATTCAAAAGCAGATTCTGGACTTGCTGGAATCGCTACGTCAGCGTCGCCAGATGTCGATGCTGTTTATTACCCATGATCTGGCATTGGTTGGTGAAATTGCCGATCAGGTGATTGTAATGCGCCATGGGGAAATCCGTGAACAGGGTCCGGTTCGGGAGGTGCTGGACCGGCCTCAGGACATGTATACCAAAGCCTTGTTACATTGCCGTCCACAATTGTCGCAACGTCCGTTACGTTTGCCGATGATTAGTGATTTTATGAAACAGGATGGTTCAACCTGGCTGGAAGATATCCGTCTGAATACTCAGCTTCCGCAACGTTCACGTGGGCTAAAGGGTGGAGAGGAAATTATTCTGGATGTACGGGATCTAAAGAAATCTTTTTATAGTCGTAAAGGACTGTTTGGCAAAGATGAATTTCAGGCAGTAAAAGGGGTTTCTTTCCAGCTGGCCAAAGGCAAGACCTTGGGGCTGGTCGGGGAATCCGGTTCGGGTAAAACCACCATTGGCTTGTTGCTGATGCGTCTGCAACAGGCTACGGGTGGCAAGGCACTGTTTCAGGGTCGGGACATTCTGGACATGTCGGAACAGGAGTTTACCCAGTATCAACGTAAAATCCAGATCATTTTCCAGAATCCCTATGCTTCGCTGAATCCACGTTTTACTGTTGGACAAATCCTGATGGAACCGATGCAGATTCACAAGATTGGTCAGGATGATGCTGAACGCAAACAAATGGCCTTGGACCTGCTGGAGCGGGTCAGCTTGCCTGCACAGGCTTTTTATCGTTACCCGCATGAGTTTTCCGGTGGTCAGCGCCAGCGGATTGCAATTGCACGTTGCCTGACCTTAAAACCCGAGATTTTAATCTGTGATGAATCGGTTTCGGCGCTGGATGTATCAGTACAGGCGCAGGTGCTGAATTTACTACAAGATTTACAGGATGAATTTGGACTGAGCTATATCTTTATTTCGCATGATTTGTCGGTAGTAAAATATATTTCTGATCAGATCATGGTGATGAATCATGGGGAGCTGGTGGAAATTGCCAATTCGGATGAGCTGTATCAATCCCCACAGCATGAATATACCAAGCGTTTACTCGGTGCCATTCCGCAAGGGATTCCACAAAGTGCCTGATACATAAGGCATAAAAAAAGTCAGGCAATGTGCCTGACTTTTTTTATTTATCTTAATTAAAACTTTTTAAAGCCTTTGTTGACACCGTATGGACGACGCGGCGCATTTTCATCACGCTCTTCGCGGCGACCAAAACCTTGATCAGGACGGTTTTCACGACGCACAAACTGAGTGCCATTCTGGTTTTCAGCTCTGTCACGACGACCATAAGCATTGTCATCACGACGCTCACGGCCAGTGTTGTTTTGTGGTTGCTCATCGCTGTCACGACGTTGCTGACGCAAGAAACCGCCACGGCGTGCAGCCATCGGTTTGTCTTGCATACGCTCGTTACGGCGTTTCGCCATACCAAATAAGCCTGTACCTTGACGTGGCTTCAATTCCACAGCTTTGGTCAGGTTGTCGATATCGTTTTTATCCAGCTCAATCCAGCGACCAGTACGCAGTTCACGTGGCAAAATCACAGTACCATAACGGGTACGCAGTAGACGGCTGACTTTCAGACCTTGTGATTCAAAGATACGACGTACTTCACGGTTACGACCTTCTTTCACCACGACCTGGAACCAACGGTTGATCCCGTCACCGCCCAATTCAGAGAAAGATTCGAATTTTGCCGGACCATCGTCAAGCACTACGCCTTTGAGCATGTTGTTGCGAATTTGTGGTGTAACTTCACCCATGACACGAACTGCATATTCACGTTCGATTTCATTCGATGGGTGCATCAAGCGATTCGCAAGCTCACCATCATTTGTGAACAATAGCAGACCGGTCGAGTTAATATCCAGACGACCCACCATCACCCAGCGATCGCCCGGAATAGCAGGCAACTGTTCAAACACGGTCGGACGGTTTTCAGGATCGCTACGTGAGCAGATCTCGCCTTCAGGCTTGTAGTAGATAATGACACGACGACGGATTTCGTCTTCAATCTGGAAGGCAACTTTACGACCATCGATGCGAAGCTCATCACCTGGTTCGATTCTTTCACCCACTTGGGCAATTTGCCCGTTGACACTTACACGACCCGCGGCAATGACTTCTTCCATATAACGGCGAGAACCCAAACCAACGCGTGCAAGCACCTTTTGCAACTTTTCACTCATGACAGCATAACCTTAGAAATAATTATCAACAGTTCACCTATTTATGACTTCGGTGCATTCGCATCGAGGGCCATAAAAGCTTCCTTGGCATCCTGCAGGGGAGGCAATTGGCCCAAACTATTCAGGCCAAACGCATTTAAAAATTGTGGCGTTGTCATTAACAACGCAGGTCTTCCAGGGAGTTCACGAAATCCGGACTCTTTAATCCAGTTCCAGTCAAACAGCGTACGCAGGTTTTGACTGTTATTCGTAACACCACGAATCTGTTCAATATCCGCTCGAGTCACTGGCTGGTGATAAGCAATCACTGCAAGCGTCTCCAGTAATGAAGGCGATAAGCGAGCCGGTCGCTCAGGCCAGGTCTGTGCAATAATATTACGATATTTTGCACGCACTTGAAAACGATAACCTTGTGCTGTTTCAATCAGTTCGATCGAACGGCCATGCATCAGCATGGAAAGTTGTTGTAAATACTGACGTAATTCCTGCTTGCTATAGCGATCCTGAAAAGCTTCTTTCAGACGAGCCAATGAAACCGCGGAGTCGCTGGCAAAAATAATGGCTTCAAGCTGCATCAATACTTCATGCAGATTATCTTCTGCAGATAACAGCGTATTTTGATCGAGTGTCATTGACTAGCTCCTTGAATTGCGAGCGGGGCTTCAATACCTGTAGCAATAATCTGAATTTTTTGTTGTCGGGTCAGTTCCAGCACCGCCATAAAGGTTACCACCATACCCATACGGCCTTGGCTCGGTTTTAACA
Source organism: Acinetobacter sp. 40AMC3-4 (assembly GCF_049898185.1). GTDB lineage: Bacteria > Pseudomonadota > Gammaproteobacteria > Pseudomonadales > Moraxellaceae > Acinetobacter. The sequence continues at coordinate 19,572 of NZ_JAFCXG010000010.1, read as the reverse complement.
AGTCCTTAAAGCTGAGTATTGCGCCAGTTTCAATACAACTTTCAATATAGGCAATACGTTCTTCCAGCAGTACCGGTTCCTGTTGCACCTGATGAATCACGGGTTCAGGACGATTAAATATACAAAGCAAGGCATCACGCAATAAATCGCTTGAATAGCCTTCATTCGGCTGCTGGATTTCGCCCAAACTGACGTTGGTGGTGAAAGTGTCACGTTCCAGAATCGGCATCTGGCCCAGACGTTCTGCTGCCTGTTTAATTCTTAAATAATTTTCTAAACGGTCAATCAGTTCTTGTTTTGGATCCTGTTCAATCGCAGTCAGGCTTTTCGGTTTCGGCAAAAGCAAACGTGATTTCAGATCTGCCAGTAAGGCCGCCATCACCATATAGTCGGCCGTCAGCTCGATGTTCAGGGATTTCATCGCGTCCATATAAGACAAATACTGCGCTGCAATCGGCGCGATATCGACCTGTAACAGATCAAAACCGTTTTTTTGAATCAGGTAAATTAAAAAGTCGAGTGGGCCTTCAAAATGTTCTAATAAGATTTCAAATGCCGCTGGAGGAATGTACAGATCCTCTGGAATTGTATCCTGCCATTCATCCAGAACCCGAATGTGCGGAGCAGATTCCATAGTGTTATGGATAATTTGAGTCATTACAATTATAGGCCACGCGAATTTTCAAAGGCATGCAAAGGCTTGATTTTCGGTATCTGATCGAAAGAAAAGCACAGGATTAAGCGTTGTCATTGTACTGGAAAAGTAACTTTAAATAAATTAAATAAGCTGTCAAAGCCATAAAAACTTAAAAAAATAATGGAATTTATCAGCTCTTTCAAAATAGCACCGAGAAAAATGGCAGAATTGGGCAGCAAATGCCACGGTGATTTTTACGTTAAATTGGCTCTCATAATTAAGCGTATCTAGTAGATGATGCCAGTTGATTCACTTCAAAAAAACTCGATCAATACAATGACTCTCATTAAAAGAGAAAATAAGCTAGCTGGCAGGTATTGAATGATTTTTAAACGGATTTCCCATTAAAAAACATAAAATTAATAAGTATTAATAAAATATTTCCCCGTAATTTTTGGTCAAAAATCCCGCTATACTCTCGAAAAATAGTCAAGAATCACAAAAATCAATAAAAAGGTGAAGAAAGCATGCCACTTATTCTGGTTGTTATTGGGATGATCGCATTCGGGGGATTTTGGGCTTATCCCAAATATCAGATTATGCAGCTTGAAGATGAAGCACGCACAGGGCTGAAATCAGGCGGATTTTCAGCTTTTGCGGAACAGGCCCGACCTGTCATGCAGGCCATGAAAATGGATTTTAGTGTGCTGGATCAATATCCCAATATCCGTTTTTACATGCGGCATATGGCCTATGAGGGCGACCAGCTGGATGAGCGGATTAAACTGGATATGCAAGCCATGTCTTGTGAGTCAATCAATTCCTTTAAAGTCATGGAACCCAAGGCGCGTACAGCGATGCTCAATGTATTGGAAGAAGATCAGATTATTTTTCATGTGTATCTGAAAAATAAACTGGGTGAAGAGCTCATGCATCATGAACAGAAGCTATCGCAATGTCCAAATTTCATTGCGGTTCGTCATTATGAACGTGCTTCGGATTCTTAAACTGTCTTTGCCAGCCACTGCATACCTGTCGAATTGAAAAGAATAAAACTGCAACCTCTCACCCTATGCTTTTTTAGATTTTCATGGTGAGGAATGATTGTATTCCTTGGTCGCAAATTCAATGATACGTTGGCAAGTCTCTGCCAGGCATACATTTTGGTTTGAATAGATCTGCAACAACTGTCTCGCTACAGCCAACGTCAGGAAAAATTGGTACTCAGTATGATCAATATTTACAGTGGGATGGGAAGGAAAATGTGCTTCGACCATGACTGCCTTGGATTGCAGTGTCCAAGGCAGTTCTGCATAGATTAAATCCTGTGCAGAAAATTCATGCTGATTTAGCAGGAGATAAAATAAATCCATTCATTTTGACTCCGCGAATGTTTGTAGGAATTTCTCAAGCGTCGTTTATTCAAAGGCGCTGACATCTCCCATACCACGACGAATCACTTCTGGATGATCACCAGATAAATCTACAATAGAGGTCGTGCTCAACGTGCCTAAACCACTATCTACAAAAACATCAATGCGTTTGCCCAGCTGCATTTCAATATCATAAGGATCATCGAGTGGGTCAGTCTGTCCCGGTAAAATCAGGGTAGAAGTCAATAACGGCTCACCGAGTTCTTTCAGTAACAGCTGACATACCGGATTATTCGGAATGCGTAGACCAATAGTTTTCTTCTTGGGATGCATCAACCGACGTGGCACTTCACTGGTCGCAGGTAAAATAAAGGTCGTGATGGCCGGTGTATTATTTTTCAGCAAACGGTACATGGCATTGTCCACTTTGGCATAAGTGGCAATATCGGATAAATCACAGCACAGAATCGCATATTGATGCTTTGGGCCCAAACCACGAATTTGCGCAATCCGCTCCATGGCACTCTTGTTCCCAATCTGGCAACCAATCGCATAGGCCGCATCAGTGGGATAGACCACCACATCACCCGCACGGATACGTTCCACTGCCTGACTGATTAAGCGGGGTTGCGGATTGTCTGGGTGTACGCGTAAATGCAGCATAGAGACTACTCCAAGCTTGGGCTGATGGCTTATTATGTGGCGCTCAGGCAAGATCTGGCAATCATAAAAAAGGTAGATTTGTGTAATTTAATCAAGCATTTCACGTATAAATTCATCAGATTGTAAACTTTTGCCACCTCTGATGCAGATACAGATACATTGGATAAAGCGTGCTGCATCACGTGGAAGTTTGGCTGTACCATTAAAATAAGCCTGTACTTGAGCGTAGACATTATCTTTAAAGCTGGCACCATCACCGCCGTCGCCAGCCAGGTTATCCAAAGAAACCCGGAATTTACGGCCAAAAGCCTGGGCAAACATCCATTCAATCGCCTGTGGCTTGATTTCGACCTGTTCAAATAAAGCCTGCTGTTCGCGGGTGCGGCCATCCGGTGCATACCAGTAACCCAGATCAGGCAACAGACGGCGTTTGTCTCCGGCAATGGTCCAGTGACTGATTTCATGCAAGGCACTATTAAAGAAACCATGCGCAAACTGGATCAGGGCAGGACGGTCTGCGCTGGCAGGGAAATATTCTGGTTCAAATTCGCCGCGCACTAAAGTGACATTTAAATGGGAAAACCAGTGATTAAAGTGTAAGATGAGCCAATCCACTTGCTGCGCTTCTGACGATAAATTCGCCCATGGCGAGAGTTGCACTTGTTGTGTTGAACTGTCAGAATCAAGGCTTGGAATTGTGCTAACGAGTGATGAAACATTCACTTCTGTTTGCGGCTGCAACAGATGCATGACTTGAGTTACCCAAATGGTCTGTCGAAATAAGTACAAAATTGTATCTTAATCTTTGACAGAGTACTGATGAATTTGTAGAATTGCCGCCTTAATTATGTCAGCAAATACCTTTCCGGCACAGATTGAGCCGTTTAAATGGGCTGAACAGGGCTTTAAATGGTCAGGTCAACTGCCTTTATCCCGCTTTGTTCGTATCGCTCGTGAAGCTGTTGGATCAATTGATGATCAATTGATTAACATAGACTGTAAGCTATCAATGGATGCCTATCATCGTATTGCATGGCTAGATGGTCACGTTGAAACAAAAGTTCCTATGGAATGCCAGCGTTGTCTGGAAACTGTAGAAATTGAACTGGTTTCATCGTTCCATTTAGCACTTGTGGATGATGAGTCACTGATAGAGCGCTTGGATGAGGATGCTGATTTCATCGTCCTAGGTGAAAGTGAAGCAACGACCAAAGGTGATTATGATGCACCGGCGACCGCTGATTTGCTCGCGCTGATAGAAGATGAACTGTTATTGTTGATGCCGTTGTCGCCTAAACATGAGTTTTGTGAACATAAGCATCAACCTGCCGTAGAAGAAGTGGCTGAAGAAAAACGGGACAACCCGTTTGAAGTTTTGGCTGCTTTGAAGGGTAAACTTAACTAATTTTTGTGTTATACTCTTGTGTATAAGACAATCGAATTTGTTCTGATCCATTTTTTCGATCTTTGTAAGGAGCCATCATGGCCGTTCAGCAAAACCGTAAAAGTCGCTCTCGCCGTGACATGCGCCGTTCACATGACGCTTTAACCGAGAATGCATTAACTGTAGACCAAGCTACTGGCGAGACTCACCGTCGTCACCACGTATCTAAAGATGGTATCTACCGTGGTCGTCAATTATTCGCTAAAGCATCTGCTGAATAATTGGTGATGTATTAAGCGTCAAGCTTAGTAGAAAAAATGGGAGCATTTAGCTCCCTTTTTTTTGTCTTTGATTTTTAGGTGTATCGGTTTTTTGTTGTATTTGGCAATTACCGCCAGCAAAATTACATGCTAAATTGCGCTCCACAATGATTTAGGTGGTCTTATTGGTCAGTCTTCTTGTTAGGATTGAAGAAGCACACCTCTTGAATGAAAGGATTTTATTATGTCTGCTACACCACTCGAACAAGCAGTGCCAGCAACAAAAACTGCATTTGTGTTTCCGGGTCAGGGTTCACAAAAAGCTGGTATGCTGGCTGAGCTTGCAGAACAGTTTGCAAGTATTCGCGAGACATTTGCAGAAGCATCTGAAGCCGTCGGTTTTGATCTGTGGCAGATTGCGCAAACTGGCGAAGGTCTGGATCAAACTGAATTTACCCAGCCGGTATTGCTGACTGCAAGTATTGCCTTATGGCGCGTGTGGTTAGAATCTGGCGGTGTAGCACCGAAATATCTGGCAGGCCATTCACTGGGTGAATACAGCGCACTGGTTGCATCAGGTGCTTTAAGCCTGGGTGATGCTGCGAAGCTAGTGAACTTGCGTGGCAAACTCATGCAGACTGCTGTACCTCAGGGTGTGGGTGCGATGGCTGCCATTTTGGGTCTGGACGATGCCAAAGTGATTGAGCTGTGTGCACAAGCAACTGCAGCAGGCGAAGGTTCTGTCGAAGCGGCGAACTACAATGCGCAAGGGCAGGTTGTCGTTGCAGGCAATAAAGATCGCGTTGAAGCAGTGATGGCATTGGCCAAAGAAAACGGCGGAAAAGCGATTGCATTGCCAGTATCGGTTCCATCGCATTGTTCATTAATGAAACCTGCCGCTGAACAGTTTGCTCCGGCATTGGAACAAACCGCCATTGAGCTGCCACGCATTCCTGTATTACAAAATGTAGGCGCGCAAGCAGCAACCAATGTAGATGAATTGCGTCAGGCGTTGACCGCGCAACTTTATGAGTCGGTACAATGGACTAAAACCTTACAATTCCTTCAAGATGAAGGTGTTGAGTACATCGTAGAATGTGGTCCGGGTAATGTATTGACCAACTTGGCGAAACGCTTGCCGAATATTCAAAAAGCACTTCCACTGGACAGTCAATCCCGTCTGGAAGATGCATTAAACACCGTATTGGCGGCAGAAGGGAAAAGTGCATGACACAGGAACGTAAAGTTGCTCTGGTAACAGGTGCAAGTCGTGGTATTGGTGCTGCGATCGCACAACAGTTGATTCAAGACGGTTATTTTGTCATAGGTACTGCAACGTCTGAAGCAGGTGCGGAAAAATTATCTGCACAGTTTGCTGAAAATGGCGCTGGAAAAGTACTAGATGTACGTGATGGTGCTGCGATTGATGCGCTGGTAACGGACATTGAACAGAACTATGGTCCAGTCCTTGCGTTGGTCAATAATGCTGGTATTACCAAAGACAATTTGCTGCTGCGTATGTCTGAAGATGACTGGGATGATATTTTAAATATTCACCTGAAAGCAGTTTACCGTTTGTCTAAGCGCGTACTCAAAGGCATGACCAAGGCGCGTTTCGGTCGCATCATCAACATCAGTTCTGTGGTGGCACACTTTGCCAACCCGGGTCAGGCCAACTATTCTGCTGCCAAAGCAGGTATTGAAGCATTTAGCCGTAGCCTTGCCAAAGAAATGGGTAGCCGTCAGATTACCGTAAACTCGGTAGCACCAGGTTTTATTGCGACTGAAATGACTGAGCAGCTAAGCGAAGAAATTCGTAAAAAGATGACTGAGCAGGTGGCATTAAACCGTTTAGGTGATCCGCAGGATATCGCAAATGCCGTAAGTTTCTTGGCTTCAGATAAAGCCAGTTACATTACTGGTACAGTTATGCATGTAAATGGGGGCTTATACATGAGCTAAGCTCAAGTATAAACTTTCCAAATTTTTTAGATTCAATTAAACTAACGGCATTAAAAACGCCACAAGCAATGAGGAGAATTCCTGTGAGCGATATCGAACAACGTGTTAAGCAAGCAGTTGCAGAACAACTTGGTATCAAAATCGAAGAGATTAAAAACGAAGCGTCTTTCATGGATGACTTAGGTGCAGATTCTCTAGATCTAGTTGAACTTGTTATGTCTTTCGAAAATGATTTCGACATCACGATTCCTGATGAAGATTCTAACGAAATCACAACTGTTCAATCTGCAATTGACTACGTTTCTAAGAAACTAGGTTAATCGCCGATTTCAGCTTTGCTGAACATAAAGACCACCCTTGAGGTGGTTTTTTTGTGTTTGCTTTTCACATGAATAGAGGTTTTACAATCCATTACCTTTCTGTCACCAATGACTAACTATCTCTATAGAGTTTTCATTATAAAAATAAGAGTGATGTGACATTAACAACAAGAATGGAGTCCGCTATGGGTCTTTTTGATTTTGTAAAAGGTATCGGTAAGAAGAATACAGCTGCTGCGGAACCACAGGCTGCCCCTACAACGACAACGCCGGCTGCAGCACAACCTGCAGAGCCTTCTGCTCAGGAAGTGGCAAATAAATTACTCGGCCATGTGAAAAGTCTGGGCCTTCCGATCACTGGCTTATCCATTAGTTATAATTCCGCTTCTGATCTGGCGACGATCAGAGGTCAGGTACAAAGTCAGGCCGATCGTGAAAAGATTGTTCTGGCCGTGGGTAATATTGATCATGTCGCCAAAGTGGATGATCAGCTTACGGTGAGCAGTCCTGAACCGGAAAGTAAATTTTACACGGTGAAATCAGGTGACAGTCTGTCGAAAATCTCAAAAGAATTTTATGGTGATGCCAATCAGTATAATAAGATTTTTGAAGCCAACCGTCCGTTGCTCAAAGATGCAGATGATATTTTCCCGGGACAGGTGCTCCGCATTCCTGCTTAAGATTTAATAATTCCAATCAATGTTCGATCTCAAAGCCCCGTTTGGGGCTTTGTTGTTTTTGTCCGTAGCTTTAAAAAGCCATCATTACTAAATACCTAGGTCCAGATATAAACTTTCTTTGACTTCTTCCATCACTACATAACTGTGGGATGAAGCAGAAGCGGGCAGTTTTTTTAGTAAATCTCCCAACAGGCGGCGATAGGCACTCATTTCCTTTAAACGCGCTTTGACCAGATAATCAAAATCACCGGAAATTAAATGGCATTCCAGGACTTCCGGAATCTCAGTCAAATTGCGTGCCACCTGATCAAAGACATCACCTGATTTGGCTGAGAGTTTGATTTCCAGAAATACCAGCAAACTACGTTCTAGCATTTCCGGATTTAGACGGGCGTAATAACCCATGATGATGCCTTCGCGTTCCAGCCGTTTTACCCGTTCTGAACAGGGTGTGGTTGATAGATTGACGCGTGCTGCAAGTTCGCTAATGGCAATCCGGCCATCGCGTTGCAGGATGTCTAGAATCATGCGGTCAATGCGGTCTAATTTGCGCATCAATATTTCCCTCTTTTTTTTAATTCTGCCCGAAAAAATATTTATTCCACTGAATATACAGTCTGAATATAGTGAATTTAACTATTAAAGCAAAAATATACTAGTGAAATAAACTGAAAAGATGTTTGAGGGTTAAGGTAATGCGCGTATTGGTTTTAGGTAGTGGTGTGATTGGTGTGGCAAGCGCTTACTATCTGGCGCAGCAGGGAGCAACCGTGACTGTGTTGGATCGTCAGGCAGGTCCGGCGCAAGAAACCAGCTTCGGTAATGCCGGGCAGATTTCTCCAGGATATTCGACCCCTTGGGCTGCACCAGGTATTCCGTTTAAGGCAGTCAAATGGATGTTTCAGCATCATGCACCGTTGGCGATTAATGTCGATGGCAGCTTGTGGCAATTGCAGTGGATGGCACAAATGCTGAAAAACTGTAATGCCCAGCATTATGCAGTCAATAAAGAACGGATGGTGCGTGTGGCTGAATACAGCCGTGACTGTTTACGTAATTTGCGCCGTGATATTGGCATCTCTTATGAAAACCGCGCGAAAGGTACTTTGCAGATTTTCCGTAAAGATGCGCAGCTGGATGCAGTTCAGCGCGATATCGAAGTTCTGAAGGAAACTGGAGTTGAGTTTGAACTGCTGGATCGCGATGGACTGGCGCGTGTAGAACCGGCATTGGCACAGGCAAAAGACAAACTGGTGGGTGGTCTTCATTTACCCAATGATGAAACAGGTGACTGCTATCTGTTTACCAATGCCCTGGCAGAACATGCCAAAGGGATGGGTGTAGAGTTTAAGTTCAATCAAAACGTTGAAAAGCTGATTGTAGAAGGTGACCAGATCAAAGGTGTTCTGGTGAATGGTCAGGTGCTCACGGCAGATAAATATGTGCTGGCCTTTGGTAGTTATTCACGTGATTTCCTTAAACCGCTTGAACTGAATTTGCCGGTATATCCAGTAAAAGGTTATTCATTAACCATTCCTATTCTAGATCCAGCCTTCGCTCCGCAATCTACCGTGCTGGATGAAACCTATAAAATTGCAATCACCCGTTTCGACCAGCGCATCCGCGTCGGTGGTATGGCAGAACTGAGTGGTTTTAACCTGGGTCTGAATGAAGATCGTCGCGGCACGCTGGAAATGGTGACCCGTGATTTATTCCCAGGGGGTGACATGAATCAGGCCAGCTTCTGGACAGGCCTGCGTCCAATGACCCCGGACAGTACGCCAATTATTGGAAAAACCCGTTTTAAAAATCTGTTCCTGAATACCGGACATGGCACGCTGGGCTGGACCATGGCTTGTGGTTCAGGAAAATTAATCAGCGATCTGGTCTTGGCCCGTGATCCTGAAATCAGCACCGAAGGTCTGTCATTGGCGCGCTATCACCAAGCGGCTTAAGGCCATCTGAGGCGGAATATTCAAGGAGGAATGTATGCCACGTCCCATTACTGCGATCATTCATCAACAGGCGCTTGGGCATAATTTAAGTGTGGCGCGCCAATATATGCCCAATAGTCAGGTATTTGCCGTGGTCAAGGCCAATGCCTATGGGCACGGGATTGAACGTGTCTATGCTGGACTTGAAGGTGCAGACGGTTTTGCCTTTCTGGATATTGAAGAGGGCGCGCGGCTACGTGCGCTGGGATGCAAGAAGCCGCTAATGTTGCTCGAAGGTATTTTCGCTTTTGAGGATTTATTTGCATGTGTGAAGCATGAAATGAGCTTTGCCATTCATTCCCGACATCAAGTGCAATGGCTGAAACAGTTTGCCGAAATAGCGCCGGATGCACAGTTTGATGTGTATTTGAAAATGAACAGCGGCATGAACCGTCTGGGTTTCGAGCCGCAGCAATATGCAGAGATCTGGCAGGAACTGCATCAGCTGAATAATGTGCGTTCAACCACGCATATGACCCATTTCTCCGATGCGGATGGTCAGCGTTTTGGGCAGGACGGAATTCAGCATCAAAACCTGATTTTTAGCCAGGCCATTCAGGGACTTGAGGGTAAAACCTCACTCAGCAATAGTGCAGCCATTCTGCGGCATCATCAAACCCTTCATTCCGATATTGTACGTAGCGGCATCATGCTGTATGGCAGTTCACCAGATTATCCAACACACACGATTCAAGACTGGAATCTGCAACCGAGCATGAGCTTACGCAGTGAAATTATCGCCATTCAAATGATCCAGACAGGTGAGAGCATTGGCTATGGTTCCAAATTTATCGCCACGCAGAATATGCGGATCGGCATTGTGGCCTGTGGCTATGCGGATGGTTATCAACGACTATCGGCGACCGGTACACCTGTGCTGGTCGATTCAATCAAAACACAGACATTAGGTCGGGTCAGTATGGATATGCTGGCGGTAGATCTGACTGCGCTGCCGCAGGCGAATGTGGGGAGTGAAGTGGTACTTTGGGGACGATCTTCCCAAGGTGTGACTTTGCCGATTGATGAGGTGGCGGCCAGTTCAGGCACGATTGGCTATGAGCTGATGTGTGCGGTGACCGCCCGGGTTCATTTCCAGATTGACGCTTAAATTTTTAATTTAAATTTTATTTAAATATCCCAAATAAGGAAGATTAGCATGACACAGGACAATACAGCCATTCAGCGACTCAACAGCAATCAAATCATGAGTGCGGTGACGATTCATCATCAAACTGTGTATCTATCAGGTCAGGTGCCGAATAGCACAGATCTGGATGTACGAGGCCAAACACAGGAAGTCTTTGCAAAAATTGAGGAATTGCTCGCACTGGCAAATACTGATAAAAGCCGGCTGATTTCTGCACAATTATTTGTCAAGCATCTGGATGATTTTCAAACCGTGAATCAGCTTTGGGTAGAATGGTTACAAGGTCATGGCACGCCGGCACGTGCCACGATTCAGGCAGATTTGGTCAATCCGGACTGGCTGATTGAAATTGCAGTTATTGCAGCTCAAGCTTAATTGAATTTTTGATATTGAAATCTCCCATGCAATGATTTAAGTCGTTTTAGTGCAGTAAATCTCACTGAATAGCGCAGTAAAAAGTATGAAAATGTCATAATAAGCGTTCGAGGACTGAACGTTGTAAATTCAGCTTGATGCTGTTGTAAAGATTAAAAAGGATGTAAAAATGAAAACCACCCCGGACACAGAAGACGTAAAATCGTCGCCGCATGAGTTACAACGAAAACTCTCTAACCGACATTTGCAGTTAATCGCCATTGGTGGCTGTATCGGTACCGGCTTGTTTATGGGATCGGGAAAAACCATCTCCCTGGCAGGCCCTTCAATTTTGATCATTTATATGATCATTGGTGGCATGTTCTTCTTCCTGATGCGTGCGTTGGGTGAAATGCTGCTGTCTAATCTGCATTACAAATCTTTTATTGATATGGCCCATGACCTGATCGGGCCGGGTGCTGGTTATTATATTGGCTGGTCGTACTGGCTGGGTTGGGTGCTGGTAGGGATTGCCGATCTCGCGGCGATTATTAACTATTTGAGTTTCTGGCTGCCTGAAGGCATGGCCTTTACCCCGATGGGGCAGGCCATGATTAGTGTGGGTTGTGTGCTGTTTATTCTCGCGATTAACTTGGTCACGGTAAAACTGTTTGGTGAGATTGAATTCTGGTTCGCACTAATCAAGATTTTAGCCATTCTTGGTTTGATCTTTGTCGGTGGTTATATGGTGTTTAGCGGTTTTCAGGCACCGAGTGGCGCCGTCGCCAGCTTTAGTAATGTCTGGGCGCATGGTGGCTTATTTCCCAAAGGCTTTACTGGTTTTCTGGCAGGCTTCCAGATTGCCATGTTTGCCTTTGTCGGGGTGGAACTGCTCGGTACGATGGCGGCAGAAACCAAAGATCCGGAAAAGAATTTACCCAAAGCGGTCAACGCCATTCCTACGCGGATCATTCTGTTCTATGTATTGTCATTGCTGATGATCATGTCAGTTACACCATGGCATTTGATTCCTGCGGATCAAAGTCCATTTGTGAGTTTGTTCCTGTATGCCGGTATTCCAACTTCAGCCATTATCATGAACCTGGTGGTATTGTCGTCAGTGATGTCCTCTATGAACAGTGGGGTATTCTCGACCAGTCGTATGTTGTTTGGTTTGGCACGTGATGGACAGGCGCCTCAAGCTTTAGCGCGGTTATCTAGTCGGGCAGTACCAGCCACAGGGTTATTTTTCTCCTGTGCTTTTATTATGTTGGGGGCAGCATTTCAGTATTTTGTACCAAACACCATGGAAGCTTTTACTCTGGCAAGTTCGCTGTGTGTGATCCTGTTTATTAGTATCTGGAGCATCATCATGGTGTGCTATATCCGTTACCGTAAGCAGCAACCGCAAAAGCATGCCGCCTCGAACTTTAAAATGCCGGGTGGGGTATGGATGTCTTATGTGGTATTGGCATTCCTGTTATTCGCCTTGATTATTTTAAGCCTGGAACCTGACACTCTAAAAGCTCTGATGATCAGTCCTTTATGGTTGATTATTCTGGCGGTGACCTATCGACTGCTGTATAAGCCACGTATGCGTCAGCGTGGTAATCATTAAATATTCAGACATAAAAAATCCCCGACTGATCGGGGATTTTTTTTGATTGCGTGGGTGAATTAGAAAGTAGGTTTAACCACGACTAAAATCACCACTGCAAATAAGATCAAGGTTGGCATCTCATTAAAATAACGCCAAAACTTGTGTGACTTGTAGTGTGCATTACCAATCAGCTTCTTGCGGTAATAACCACACACCAGATGGTAAATCACCAATAAGCCGACCAGGCCGACTTTAAGGTAAAACCATAAGGCTTCATGGTAATGACGCGTTGCATCACCCCAATCCACCAGAAAGTGTGCCGTAATCAAGGTGGCCAACATGGCTGGCCACATGATGCCACGGTACAACTTGCGTTCCATGACTTCAAAGCGTTGATGACTGATGGCATCTTCGCTCATGGCATGATAAACATATAAACGTGGCAAGTAGAACAAAGCCGCGAACCAGCAAACTACTGCAATAATATGTAATGCTTTTACCCACAAGAAAGCATCAGAAGGAGCATCCATCAAGTCACCCTAAACTGGGCAGCTTAGCCTTCCCATTTTTTGAAAATGAGACAAGCATTTACGCCGCCGAAACCGAAACTGTTACTCATCACAGTATTCAATTTTGCGTCACGTTTTTCAAGCACGATATCAAACGGTTTCGCGCCTTCATCCAGCTCGGTCACGTTGATGTTTGGCGCAATAAAGTCATTCTGCATCATCAGAACTGAATAAATCGCTTCCTGAACACCAGCAGCACCCAGACTGTGACCCGTCATTGATTTGGTTGAGCTGAGTGGAGGAACCTGACCTTCACCAAAAGCACGTTCCATTGCTTTAAGTTCTGTGATGTCACCCGCTGGAGTAGAAGTACCATGCGTATTTACATAGTCAATTTTATCGACACCGTGTTGTTTTGCTTCTTCTAAAGCCATTAGTACGCAACGCGTTGCACCTTCACCAGATGGTGCAACCATGTCGGCACCATCACTGTTTGCAGCATAGCCAACCACTTCAGCTAAGATATTTGCGCCACGCGCTTTCGCATGTTCCAAAGACTCAAGGATCACAAAACCACCACCACCGGCAATCACGAAACCGTCACGGTCTGCAGAATAAGGGCGTGATGCTGTTTCAGGGCTGTCATTGTATTTAGAGCAAAGTGCGCCCATCGCATCAAACAACAAGCTTTGTGACCAGTGATCTTCTTCACCGCCACCCGCCAGCATTAAATCTTGTTTGCCGAGTTGAATCAGGTTGTAGGCATAACCAATCGCATCCGCAGAGGTTGCACATGCACTAGTAATGGTATGTGCCACGCCTTGTAATTTGAATGCAACGCCAACGTTAGCCGTAATGGTGTTGGTCATATTACGTGGTACAAAGAAAGGGCCGACTTTACGCGCACCTTTGGTTTGCAATAATTCGTTCATTTCAATAACGGAAGCAGTTGAACCGCCACCTGAACCACCCGCGATACCATAACGTGGGTTGCCAGCTAAGTCTTCAACCTTTAAACCTGCATGTTCAACCGCAGCAAGAGCTGAGTTATATGCATACATCGCACATACACCCATAAAGCGTTTCAGTTTGCGGTCGATCCCATCGAAATCCTGCTCGGCTGCAGCACTGACATGACTTTTGAAATTGAGTTCAGCATAAGTCGGATTAAAACGTGTTCCTGAAATCCCGTTTTGTAAAGAATGGTTTACATCCTCTAATGTATTACCAATACATGAGTTAATACCCATGCCAGTGATGACAACACGTTTCATCTACAGATCCTTATAGTTTGCTCTATGCTCAGCGGCAGATATCTGGGTTTTAAAATCGCCCAATCCAGCGCTTAGCCTTATTTCATGATGGGGAACATGATAGCAGAAAGACTTTTGAAATCTTATGGCAAATGTTATGCCGTGTGACAGTCGGTTGAGTTTGTGAGTCGGCATGTAGGGGTTTTACTAAATGAAACAGAATAAAGTTGAGATAAACGCTGACTACACCTAGTATTTATACCAAATACAAGCACATGAATGCTGAGGTAAAAAATGGTAAATGCTAATAATAAACAATCTAATGGTCTGATTTCGAATGCCTTTGGAGTGGCGAAAAAGTTCAGTTCAACCGGATTGGATTTGTTGAATCATGTTGCGCCGGATTCGGTGACTAAAGCGCTGAAGCCTTCTAACTCCGATCAGGTGATTGACGGTTCGGCGAAGACGAAAAGCGCTTTTTCAGCTAAAAAATATGATAATCCTCAGCAAATGCTTCGCGAGCATCTTCCAAATGTCTCTCGTCAACTTCTCGGGCGCCGCTTTAATACCGTGAATAATGTCGCGCATTTTGTTTCTCCAGACTTAACCGAAAAAGTGTCTAACTACTTTTATGAGCGTCTGAATCAATTTAGTAATCAAACCAGTTCGGTTGATGCCATTCTGAATGAAGCTGGAGCGAAAGATTTAGAAGAATTGACTCAGGACGTCGACCGATCCAAGCGAATTTCACAGGCTTTAGGTGAACAAAACAAATGGATTGCGACGGTTCAGGGTGCAGTGAGTGGTGCTTCAGGGATGCTTGGCACCGCGATTGATATTCCCGCTTCTTTACTGATGGCGTTGCGTACCATTTATCAAGTCGGTCGCTCTTATGGTTTTGACCTGAGCAAAGAAGATGATCAGGAAATCGTCCAGCATATCTTTAGACAGATCGACCTGAGCCTGATTGCAGAAAAGCAAACCTTGTTATTGGGTTTAAAAGCGTTAAGTAATACCCTTAAAACTCATGATATCTCCCAGCTACAAGCCATGCTAGGTTCTGATAATGATGTCAGCGCTATCAAACAATGGCTAAGTCGTCATGAGGGAGAGGCTAAATGGGAATGGATGAATCATCTGCCAAAAATTTCGATTCTGGAGCGATTAACCAAACTAACGCCTCTGGCAAGTGCAGGTATTGGTGCAGTATATAGCCACCGTTTTGTCGAGGATGTAAATCAGAAAGCTCAAGAAGCATTCTCACATGCACGCCAATACCTGATTCAGCATCAGGATTCGCAATTGTCTCCTTATGCTGCCTATGAAAAAGCAGTCAGTTTGTTACAACAGGCAACTCCGAAACTCCTAAATGGTGCCTCTCACGACGTTGAGCCTGCGAAAGATAAGCCGATCATGGATAAAGATATTGCGATTGAGGGCAATAACACGATTACCCAAGTCAAGCTGGTCAAAAAAGAGCAGAATGATCTAAGCTCTGAAGAAGCAGAAGTGAAGAAAGATGAAAAGGTGAGTGAAGGGCTGGAAGCGCTTAACGATGAGTTGGTTGAACCTGCGGTAGATAAGCAGTCGCAACAACCCGCTTTAACCAAAACTTCATTTGATCCGGAAATCGAAGCTGAACTGCATCCAGAAGCTGCTGACGAGGCAGAAGCTGCTACAGAGACTTCACAGCAGGGCGTAGACGATCAAGAAAATTCGAAAACTGAATCTGAAGCTCAAGATGTGACTAAAAAAGTCAGTAAAAATTCAAAAAAATAAGCGAATTTTGAAGGTAAATAAAAGCAGGCAAATGTCGTGAGAAACGGTATTTGCTTGGCTTGAGTAGGTTGACCAATTTTGCATCTTGAATTACAATTGCATGCCCTCAAAAAGTAGTAGTTTTTTGGGGCTTTTTATTAACGGGAGAATTGCCAAATGGCAACAACAAATCAGTTGATCCGCAAGGGTCGTACGACTTTAGTTGAAAAATCTAAAGTTCCTGCGTTGAAGGCTTGTCCACAGCGCCGTGGTGTTTGTACACGTGTTTACACAACTACACCTAAAAAACCTAACTCAGCAATGCGTAAAGTTTGCCGTGTTCGCTTAACTTCAGGTTTCGAAGTTTCTAGCTACATCGGTGGTGAAGGCCATAACCTACAAGAGCACAGTGTTGTTCTTATCCGTGGTGGTCGTGTTAAAGACTTACCAGGTGTACGTTACCATACCGTTCGTGGTTCTTTAGACTGTGCTGGTGTTAAAGATCGTAACCAGTCTCGTTCTAAATACGGTACTAAACGTCCTAAGAAATAATTCGTTAAGAATTAAATTTTAAGAACGTAGAACCGCAATCCTTTATCGTCTCGCTTGTCTGATTTCTGCATTAATTTTGTGAAAATTCCAAGCGACGTATAGTAAGGCCAGCGAGTAGTACATGACACTTTGTACTCATGCTGGATAAACCTGAAGTGTCATCTTTATAGGTAGTTTAAAATGCCAAGACGTCGCGTAGTCGCTGCTCGTGAAATCCTTCCGGATCCTAAGTTCAGCAGCCAAACAATCGCTAAATTCATGAACCACGTAATGCAAGATGGTAAAAAATCTATTGCTGAAAGTATCGTTTACGGTGCTTTAGACCGCGTTCAAGAAAAATCTAAAGTAGACCCAGTTGAATTTTTCGAGACTACTCTTGAAAAAGTTCGTCCTATGGTCGAAGTAAAAGCACGCCGTGTTGGTGGTGCTACATACCAAGTTCCTATGGAAGTACGCCCATCCCGTCGTACTGCTCTAGCGATGCGTTGGTTAGTAGATGCTGCTGCTAAGCGTTCTGAAAAAACTATGGCTTTACGTCTTGCTGGCGAGTTGCTTGATGCATCTGAAGGCAAAGGCGCTGCGGTTAAGAAACGTGAAGATGTGCACCGTATGGCTGAAGCCAACAAAGCATTCTCTCACTACCGTTTCTAAGCAGATAAAACAGGCCCTATTCAGGAGGGTGATAAGACCGTCATGGTTTTGTCACCAAAGCGCTTTAAGTTGCTATGCAGCTTAAAGCGTCCTGTTTTAAACAACAAAATTTAGGAATGCTAGAAATCATGGCACGTCAAACCCCAATTTCTCGTTATCGTAACATTGGTATTTCCGCGCACATTGATGCGGGTAAAACCACAACTACAGAACGTATTCTGTTCTACACAGGTGTATCTCACAAAATTGGTGAAGTACACGATGGTGCAGCAACAATGGACTGGATGGAGCAAGAGCAAGAACGTGGTATTACCATTACTTCTGCTGCTACGACTACATTCTGGTCAGGTATGTCTAAACAGTTCCCTGAACACCGTATCAACGTAATTGATACACCGGGACACGTTGACTTCACAATTGAAGTTGAACGTTCTATGCGTGTTCTTGATGGTGCGTGTATGGTTTACTGTGCTGTAGGTGGTGTACAACCTCAGTCTGAAACTGTATGGCGTCAAGCGAACAAATACCAAGTGCCTCGTTTAGCATTCGTGAACAAGATGGACCGTACTGGTGCCAACTTCTTCCGTGTTGTTGAACAAATGAAAACACGTTTAGGTGCATCTCCAGTACCTGTAGTAATCCCTGTTGGCGCTGAAGAAAACTTCCAAGGCGTAATCGACTTGATCGAAATGAAAGCGATCATTTGGGACGAAGCTTCACAAGGTATGAAGTTTGAATACGGTGAAATCCCGGCTGAACTTCAAGAAACTGCTGAAGAATGGCGTACAAACATGGTTGAAGCTGCTGCTGAAGCTTCTGAAGAGTTAATGGATGAATACCTGAACAATGGCGATTTGACTAAAGAACAAATCGTTGCTGGTCTACGTGTCCAAACTTTGGCTTGTCAAATTCAACCAATGCTTTGTGGTACAGCATTCAAAAACAAAGGTGTTCAACGTATGTTGGACGCAGTAATTGAATTCTTACCGTCGCCTACAGAAGTTAAAGCGATTGAAGGTGTTCTTGACGATAAGGCTGAAACTAAAGCGATTCGTGAAGCATCTGACGAAGCTCCGTTCTCTGCACTTGCGTTCAAAATCATGAACGACAAATTCGTAGGTAACTTAACTTTCGTACGTGTTTACTCTGGTGTTCTTAAACAAGGTGATTCTGTTTATAACCCAGTTAAATCTAAACG
Organism: Acinetobacter sp. 40AMC3-4; assembly: GCF_049898185.1. Taxonomy (GTDB): domain Bacteria; phylum Pseudomonadota; class Gammaproteobacteria; order Pseudomonadales; family Moraxellaceae; genus Acinetobacter. Next base: position 1,277 of record NZ_JAFCXG010000010.1, on the reverse strand, counting down.
TGAACGTATCGGCCGTATCGTGCAAATGCACGCGAACGATCGTCAAGACGTTGAAGAAATTCGTGCGGGTGATATCGCTGCGTGTGTAGGTCTTAAAGACGTAACTACAGGTGATACACTTTGTGATGAGAAAAATGTCATCACACTTGAGCGTATGGAATTCCCAGAGCCAGTAATTGCATTGGCTGTTGAACCAAAAACTAAAGCTGACCAAGAAAAAATGTCAATTGCTTTAGGTCGTTTGGCTAAGGAAGATCCATCATTCCGCGTTCGTACTGATGAAGAGTCAGGTCAAACAATCATCGCTGGTATGGGTGAACTTCACCTTGACATTATTGTTGACCGTATGAAGCGTGAATTCGGTGTTGAAGCAAACATTGGTAAACCAATGGTTTCTTACCGTGAAACGATCAAAAAGTCAGTTGAGCAAGAAGGTAAATTCGTTCGTCAAACTGGTGGTAAAGGTAAATTTGGTCACGTATACGTACGTTTAGAGCCAATGGATGCTGATGCTGGTAAAGACTACGAGTTCGTTGAAGAAGTTGTTGGTGGTGTAGTTCCTAAAGAATTCTTCGGTGCTGTGGATAAAGGTATCCAAGAGCGTATGAAGAATGGTGTCCTTGCTGGTTACCCAGTAGTTGGCATTAAAGCTACATTGTTTGACGGTTCTTACCACGATGTCGATTCGGACGAATTATCGTTCAAGATGGCTGGTTCTTATGCCTTCCGTGACGGTTTCATGAAAGCAGATCCTGTTCTTCTTGAACCTATCATGAAAGTTGAAGTAGAAACTCCAGAAGACTACATGGGCGATATCATGGGTGACTTAAACCGTCGTCGTGGTATGGTTCAAGGTATGGATGACTTGCCTGGTGGTACTAAAGCAATTAAAGCTGAGGTTCCACTTGCTGAGATGTTTGGTTACGCGACTCAAATGCGTTCTATGTCTCAAGGCCGTGCAACATACTCTATGGAATTTGCTAAATATGCTGAAACTCCACGTAACGTGGCTGAAGGCATCATTTCTAAATTCCAGTCTGGCGGTAAAAAAGGTGACGACGAGTAATCTTTCGATTACTATAAGCCCAAACTAATTCATAGTTAAAAACCAAGTGCTCATGCAGTGATCCTGCATGAGTAGTTTAAAAAGGAAGATCTCATGGCTAAGGCTAAGTTTGAACGTAATAAGCCACACGTTAACGTGGGCACAATTGGTCACGTTGACCATGGTAAAACAACTTTAACAGCTGCAATTGCAACTGTATGTGCGAAGAAAT